>JASHYW010000083.1 GCA_030042885.1 Streptosporangiaceae bacterium
TGCGGGCCAGGTTCAGGCGCGGCTCACGCTTGGCCGCGGGCCTGCCGCCGACGCTCTGGGCCAGGGCGCCGCGCGCGCCGGCGACCCAGCCATCGCCCTTGGCGCGTTCTGACAGCCGCAGCCGCGGCGTGTTCGCCCCGTTCACCTGCCGGATCGCGCCCTGGGCCGCGCTCGGGGCCGCAGTCCGCGCCGGTACGCCGGACCACGCCGCACGGTCCCGCTCGCGCGGCCTTCCGGCCAGGCGCAGCGCCGCCGCCACGGCGAACAGGACGAACGGAGCCAGCACGACGTCGTAGACCACCGCTACCGGAAGCACATGCTTGACGGCGGGCCAGGTGACCCGCGGATCGCTCAGCATGACGCCGAGCAGGGCGCCCAGGGCCTCTCCGCAGACGGCACCCGCCGCGGTGACCATGATCTCGAACAGCGCCGTGTGCCCCTGCTCCGGGACGCCCTCGCCGGACGGGACCTCCGCCGCCAGGCCGCACAAATAGCCGACCAGGCAGAACACGAGCGCGTTCTGCCCGACCAAGTGACTGCCCGGCGGGGCGATGTCCAGTGCAAGGCCGGCCGAGAATCCGATCAGGGTGCCTGCCAGTGGGCCGCCCGCCAGGGCCAGCGCGGCCACCACGAGCAGGACCAGATCGGGCCCGGTCCCTCCGGGAAAGGCGATCCGGTCCACGATCGTGAGCTGGACGATGACCGTGACCGCCACGACCACGAACGAGATCAGCCAGCGCACCATCAGCCTCCGCCCGTCGCTGACACGGACGGGGACGCTGATGGTGACGCCCCGGCGGACGGCGCCAGGCCCCCCGCGGTGGCCCCGGCCGATGAGGCCGGGCGTGCGGTGACCGTGACGGTGACGGTGGGCGCGGGACGCGGGAGGATCGGGTTCGGCGGGTTGTGCCGCGGCACCTGCACCACGATGCCGACCACCCCGAGCGCGGTGAAGTTCACGAATGGCCGGACCAGCGCCGTCTGGGTGAGCGACCCGGCGCTGTTATGCACCGAGACGACGGTGCCCACGGGCACGCCGGGAACCAACGGCCGATCCCCGACCGAGGCGAAGGTATCGACCTGCTGACCGGGCTGGAGCACCGCGTTCGAATCGTACAGGATCAGCTGGAGCATCGCCGACCCCGACATGGACTTGCCCGTGCCGGTGACGGCACCGATCTCGCCGCTGCCGACCATCTGTACCCCGATGGTCGAGGACGCGTCATCGGCCAGCAGGACCGTCGAGGTGTCGCTGCTGACACCGGTGACGTAGCCGACGTACCCGGAGCCGTTCAGCACGGTCTCGTATGGCTCGATCCCGGCGTTGCGGCCGACATCCAGCGTCACCGTATCGGAATAGTCGCCGCCGGCCGCGATCACGCTCGCGGCCACGATCCGGTAGCCGCCCGCGTCGAGCTGCAGCAGCTGGGAGAGCTGCTGCCGGTCGGTCTTGCTCAGCTGGGCTGCGCTCAGCGCGGCACGCAGTTCCGCGTTCTCCCGCTGCAGGCTGGCGATCGTGCTATGCGCCGAGGGGCCGCCGGTAATCGAGTCGAACAGGCTGGAAACCGGGTCGGTCACGTCGTGAGTGACCCGCTCGATCGGCCCGAAGATGTCCGCGCCCACATTCCGGACCGGCGATGCGCCGCCGTCCCGGAAGTCCAGCGTGATCAGGGCGATCGCGACGATCAGGAGCACGCCTAGGACCAGGCGTGTACGCCGGCTGTCATGCACTGCGGCTCCTCATCCGTCCCGCGCGGCCGATACGACGGGTCTGTCAAGGGCCACGTCAGGATCAGCGCCTGGAGTCGGGCACCAGCACCTGACGCAGGGTCTCGAAGTCCTCGACACACTTCCCGGTGCCGAGCACCACGGAGTCCAGCGGGTTGTCCGCGACCTGCACGGGCATCCCGGTCTCCTCCCGGATTCGTGACTCTAGTCCACGCAGCAGGGCCCCGCCGCCGGTCAGCGCGATGCCCCGGTCCATGACGTCGCCCGCCAGCTCGGGCGGGCACTTGTCCAACGTGGTCTTGACCGCGTCGACGATCAGGTTAAGCGGTTCCTCGATCGCCCGGCGCACTTCCGCCGCGGAGATCACCACCGTCTTGGGCAGGCCGCTGACGAGATCCCGGCCCCGGATCTCGGCATGCGGCTCGTCCTCGGAGGGGAATGCGGAGCCGAGGGCCATCTTGATCTCCTCGGCGGTCCGGTCGCCCAGCATGAGCGAGTACTCCTTCTTCGCGAACGTGATAATCGCCTGATCCATCTCGTCGCCACCGATCCGGATGGACACCGAGGTGACGATGCCGCCCAGCGAGATCACCGCGACCTCGGTGGTCCCGCCGCCGATGTCGACCACCATGTTGCCGGTGGGCTCATTGATCGGCAGGCCCGCGCCGATCGCCGCCGCCATCGGCTCCTCGATGATGTAGACCCGCCGGGCACCGGCCTGATGGCCGGCTTCCTTGACCGCGCTCTGCTCCACGCCGGTGATCCCGCTCGGCACGGCCACCACGAGCCTCGGCTTGGCCAAGTGGGTGCGCCGGTGCACCTTCTGGATGAAATACCGCAGCATCCGCTCAGTCACGTCGAAGTCGGCGATGACGCCGTCCTTCAGCGGACGCACGGCCACGATGTTGCCGGGGGTCCGGCCGATCATGCGTTTGGCTTCCACGCCCACGGCAACGATCTGGGCGTTGTTGGTGTTAAGCGCGACCACGGACGGCTCATTGAGCACGATGCCGCGTCCACGCACGTAGACCAGGGTGTTGGCAGTGCCGAGATCGACCGCCATGTCACGGCCGAGGAACATCAGCGGGTTGCTCATCGGGAACGGGAACCTTCCGATCCGGGCTTCTGATCTGGAGCTGTCAGCGTGCGTTGTGCTGGTCGGCGCCGGGTGACGGCCTGGAGGTCTTACTTGAACAACGTTGACGCCAACTCACCGGGTTCCGGGAATCCGATCTCGATCTCCCGCACGAGGGCGAGTCCGGCGCCGGATGATGATGATTCGCCACTGAGCCACAGCTTACCCACGATCCCGGGTGCCGATCGCCCACCGGAGCGGCGCGCCGACGCAGTCGCCGGTTCCCTGGCTGGTACGCCGCCCAGGCGTGCAGGCTCTGGCCCGCGCGATGAGGGCGTGGATGATGCCTGTGCGCGCCGTGGTGCATGAGCGCGTTGTGGTGCGTCAAGCTCCCGGATTTTTGGGGAGGATTCAGGCTTCGGGGAGTCTTTGGTGCATCCCGATCCCCCGGATCCTCCCATAAACCCGGATCCTCCCAGATAATGCTGATTCTTTCGTATTCATGAGCGAATAGCGTTCGAGCTCGGTCTACGGCGGGTCGCTGCGAGCCGTGGGGGCGGCGGGCTCGGTCTACGGCGGGTCGCTGCGAGCCGTGGAGGTGGCGGGCGTCTGGAGCCGACGGGCGAGCCAGATGCCGGTGACCCACAAGGCGGCGAAGATGACGCCCAGGATGTACATCGCGGGAACCACGACTCCCGCGGCGATGACCAGCACCTGCAAGGCACTGCCCGCCCACAGCGCCCAGCCCATGCCCGGCCGCCCGACCACGGCGCTGAGCACCAGGGCGCACACGGCCAGGCCGCCGCCAACGCCGCCCGCGACCCCGTGATGCACGTGCTCCATGACGATGGCGACCGGGATGGCGAGCCCGATGACGATGGCTTCCATGATCAGCACCGTGCCGCACAGCTGCCTCAGCTGCTTCATCCGTCTCGCCTCCCGTGACCGCGAGGTGATCCCAGGTTGCGCCGGCAAAGGCCAGCTGGGCTGGAGCGGCTCCTCACGACAGCTCCGCGGCAGTGAACGAGTGGCGGGCGGGCTGGCTGGCCGATGGCTCGGGCGGCAACTCGCCACCTCCGGGGCCGAGCAGCCTGCGGGCATCGCCTGCGGTGATGACCGATCCGGTGATGAGCACGCCGCCGCTGCCGGGACCGGTCTCCGCCACGGCTTCGTCGGCGAGCGCCACGCCGGCCTCGATCGCGTCGTCGAGCCGCTCGGCGGTCTGCACCCGGTCCTCGCCGAAGATCTCAGCCGCCAGCTCGGCGGTCTGGCCTGGATCCATGGACCGGTCGGAGGAATTCCTGGTCACCACGATCTCGGCGAGCAGCGGCTCCAGCTCGCTGAGCATGCCCGCCACGTCCTTGTCGCCGCTGGCGGCGAAGACGCCGACCAGGCGGGCGAAGCTGAACGCCTCTTCGATCGCGGCCACGGTCGCGGCCATCCCGGCAGGGTTGTGCGCGGCATCGATGATGATGGTCGGACTGCGCCTGATGACCTCCAGCCGCCCGGGCGAGGTCACCCGCGCGAACGCTTCGCGCACCAGGTCGGCGTCGAGCCCGGCCGCTCCCTCGGCCTGCGAGGTCGCGGCCAACGCCTCGGCCGCGGCGAGCGCGCACGCGGCGTTTCCTGCCTGGTGAAGGCCGAACAGCGGCAGGTAGATGTCCTCGTAGGTATCGGAAAGGCCGCGCAGCACCAGGTGCTGCCCGCCCACCGCCTGCTCGCGGTTCAGTACGCCGAACTCCACGCCTTCCCTGGCCACCGCGGCGCCGACCTCGGCCGCGTGCCGGATCAGCACTTCGGCGGCGGATAGCGGCTGCTGGGCCAGGACCGCGACTGCGCCCGGCTTAATGATGCCGGCCTTCTCCGTTGCGATCTGCTCGACCGTGTTGCCGAGCAGCCTGGTGTGGTCGATCGAGATCGGCGTGATGACCGCGACGACGCCGTCCGCGACGTTGGTGCAGTCGAGCCTGCCGCCTACCCCGACCTCGAGAATCATCACGTCCACGGGCGTGTCGGCGAAGGTCGCGAAGGCCATGCCGGTCAGCACTTCGAAGAAGGACATCGCCACAGGATGCCGCTCGTCCACCAGAGCGACGTACGGGATGACCTCGTCGTAGGCCGCCACGAACCGCTCCGGGCTGACGGGCGCGCCGTCCACGACGATCCGCTCCCTGATCGAGACCAGGTGCGGGCTGGTAAACCGGCCGGTCCGCAGGCCGCGGCTGCGCAATAGTGCGTCGGTCATCCGGGCGGTGGACGTCTTGCCGTTGGTGCCCGTGATGTGGATAACGGGGCAGGCGCGCTGCGGATCGCCGAGCAACCCGACCAGTTCGGTCATCCGGTCCAGGGCAAGGTCCACCGAATGCTCCGGCCGCCGGGAGACGATCTCCCGCTCGACTTCCCGCATCCGCGCCTCGATGTCCACGGCCCCAGCCTATTTGGTGAGGAGGATACGGTAAGCGGCGCGGGGCGAAGCCTCGCGATCGCGCGGCCTGTGGAGGGCTGTCGGCCCTCCCAGCCGGGCGAAGTGTGGGGGATGGGGAGGTGGGTGGGGAGCCACCGCAGCGAGGCGCGGAGCGCAGCGGGGGGTTCCGGGGGGTCGTCCCCCGGGCTAGCTCAGCGCGGCCAGGCGCTGCTCGAGGCGGGCGATGTCCGCCTGGGCCGCGTCTAGGCGCTGGCGGGTCCTGGCCACCACCTCGGCGGGCGCCTTCGCGGTGAACTCGGCGTTGCCAAGTTTCCGCGTGGCCTGCTCGGCCTCGCTCCTGGCCGCGGTGAGATCCTTTTCCAGCCTGCGGCGCTCGGCGGCGACGTCGACGGCGCCGGCCACGTCGAGCTGGACCGCGATGCCCTCGGCGGCCAGGGACGCCGACGGGGCGAAGCCGTCTCCGGGAGGGCCGAGCCTGAGCAGGACACGGATCCGCTCCTCGTGCCCGGCCAGCGACGTGCCCTGGATGCCCACCAGCCTGGCCGCCACCCGCTGGCCAGGACGCAGCCCCTGATCCGAGCGGAACCGGCGGACCTCGGTCACCAGCCGCATCAGCGACGACATCTCCGCCTCGGCCGCGGGGTCCGAGTAGTCAAATCCCGCCCAGGATGCCACCATGACCGACTCCTCGCCGGTCAGCGCGGTCCACAGCTCCTCGGTCACGAATGGCATGACCGGATGCAGCAGGCGCAGCAACTGGTCGAGCACGAAGCCCAGCACCTGCCGGGTGGTCGTCGCCGCCGCTTCGTCATCTGAGGTCAGCGGGACCTTGGCCAGCTCCAGGTACCAGTCGCAGACCTCGTCCCAGGCGAAGTGGTACAGCACGTCGCAGATCTTGCCGAACTCGAACTGCTCGAACAGGCTGTCCACCTCGGCGATCACGGCCGACAGCCGGGACAGGATCCACCGATCCGCGACAGAGTATGAAATGTCGGATTTGTCGTCCGGCTGGGTGGCGAGGGTCGGCGGGGTGGCCGAGGCCGGCTGGGTGGCGGGGGCCGGCTGGGTGGCGGGGGCCGGCGGGGTGGCGGGGGCCGGCGGGGTGGCGGGGGCCGACGGGGTGGAGGGGACATGAGCGCCGTTGAGCAGGGCGAAGCGGACCGCGTTCCACAGTTTGTTGCAGAAGTTGCGT
>JASHYW010000700.1 GCA_030042885.1 Streptosporangiaceae bacterium
TGAACGACGCGTACTTCGGCAGCCACGCCTACGGAGTCGAGGCCGCGGCCGAGACCTACTTCGGCACCACCGTCTCAAAACTGACCGTGCCCCAGGCCGCCACCCTGGCCGGGATCGTGGAGAACCCGTCACAGTACGACCCGATCACGGATCCAGCGATCGCACTGCAGCGGCGCAACACCGTACTCGCCCGGATGGCGCAGACCGGCAACGGGCTGACCGCGGCGCAGGCCGCCGCCGACGAGACCAAACCGCTCGGGCTGCACGTCTCGGTACCTGAGAGCGGCTGCGAGGCCAACTCCGTCGGCTCGGCCGGCTTCTTCTGCGAGTACGTCGAAGAGGTATTCCTGCACGACCCGGCCTATGGCGCGACGCCCATGGACCGGGCCAAGCTGCTGTCCACCGGCGGGCTGCAGATCTACACCACCCTTGACCCGCAGGACCAGGCGGCCGCGAACCAGGCGGTTAACTACGTGGAGCCTGCCCGCAGCAACTACTACAACCCGGGGCACAACGCGGACACCGAGGCCGTGATCCAGCCCGGCACCGGCCAGATCCGCGCCATCGCCGAGAACCGGCCATACGGCACCGGCAGCGGGCAGACCGAGATCGACTACGCCGTGAACACGGCGTACGGCGGCAGCGCCGGAGTCCAGACGGGTTCCTCGTCGAAGCTGTTCACGCTGATCACCGCGCTGAATCAGGGCATTCCTTTCGGGTTCACCATGCACGTGCCGGGCAGCACGACGATCAACGGCTACACCAACTGCCAGGGCGGGCCCGCCGGTAACTACAACGGCATCCCCGGCGCGTACAACGTGACGAACGCGGAGGGTCCGCAGTCGGCGTCCACCCAGTCGCTGTACACCGGGACCACCCAGTCGGTCAACGTGTTCTACGCCGAGCTGGAGAAGAAAGTCGGCTTGTGCAACGTGGTGCACACCGCGGTCAACCTGGGCATGACCCGAGCGGACGGCACGTCGCTGCTGAGCCCCGACGGGACACAGTTCTCCGCCGACAACATCCCCTCGTTCACCCTGGGCTCGGTCAACGTCTCGCCGCTGTCGATGGCGGCGGCCTATGCCACCGTCGCGGCCAGGGGCATCTACTGCTCGCCGATCGCCATCGACAAGATCGTCACGGCCAGCGGCGGCTCGCTCCCGGTCTCCTCAGCGAACTGCCACGTAGCGATCCCTTCCGATGTGGCCGACGCCGTCAACTACATCCTGCAGGGCGTGCTGACCACCGGCACCGCGGCCAGCGTCGGCGGCCTGGCTGGCCGCGAGGCGGCCGGCAAGACCGGCACATCCAACGTCCAGAACGGCTTCGGCACCCCGTACGCCGCCTTCGCGGGTTACACGCCCAGCCTCGTGGGCTACGTCTCGGTGTTCAATCCGATCTCCCCGACGGTCAACGACCTCATGGGCGGCTCGGCCAGCTGCTACCAACTGGAGTTCGGCGGCCTGGCCTGCCCCGGCGAGATGTTCGGGACGAACGCGCCCGCGTCAACCTGGCACATGACGTTCGACCACGCCAACCTGGGGCCGGTCACCTACTTCGTGCCCGTTCCGGCTGATAGCCCGTTCAACAGCCTCGGCAACGGCCAGGTCGTCCAGCAGCCGAAGAAGCACGGACGCGGCGGCGGAAATGGCGGCGGGAACGGCGGAGGGAACGGCGGAGGCAACGGCGGAGGCAACGGCGGCGGGAACGGCGGAGGCGGGAACGGCCCTCCGGGCGGCTTCTGAACAGCGCCGCGGTGCCGCTAGGCCGAAAGGCGGCGGCGGACCTCGGCCGCGACACGAGCACCGTCCGCGCGGCCGGCGATTCTCGGGGTCACCGTCTTCATGACCAGGCCCATGCTCGCCATGCCGCTGGCTCCGGTCTCGGCGATCGCCGCGGCCACCAGGGCGGCGAGTTCGTCGTCGCTGAGCTGGGCAGGAAGATAGCCAGCCAGGACATCACCCTCCGCGCGCTCCGCCGCGGCCCGGTCGTCGCGTCCGGCGGCGCTGAACGCCTCCGCCGCTTCCTTCCGCTTTCGCGCCTCGCGGGTGAGCACCCTGACGATCTCGTCGTCGGTGAGATCACGAGCGGTGGCCCCGGCGACCTCTTCATTCGTGATGGAGGTGAGCGCCATCCGCAGTGTCCGCATTCGCACCTGGTCACGGGCCCGCATCGCGGCGTTCAGATCCGCGCGCAGCCGGTCCTTGAGTTCAGCCACGACGTCAATCCTAGGAACCGGACCGGAATCGCCCCCGGCCGGTGCACGGCTGCGGTCATGGCACCATGAATGAGTGCGACTGAGAACGCTTATCCCGGTCACCGCAGCTGTCGGCGCCGCTGCCATCGGCTACGCCATGGTGGTCGAGCGGAACTGGTTCGTCTTGCGCAGGTTCGAGATCCCCGTGCTGCCGCCGGGCACCGGTCCGCTGCGCGTGCTGCACATCTCCGACGCACACCTCACTCCAGGCCGGAAGCGGCTCATGTCCTGGATCCGCTCGCTCGATGGCCTCGACCCGCATCTGGTCGTCAATACCGGAGACTCCATCGCCCACCGCGAATCTGTCCAGCTCTTCCTCGACTCACTCGGGCCGCTGCTCGGCCGGCCCGGCGCCTTCGTGCTGGGCTCCAACGACCTTTACGCACCACGGCCCGGTAATCCGGCGATGTATCTGCGGGGGACGAGTTCCCGCAAGCAGAGAAAGACGGTGCCGGACCTGCCGTGGGAGAAGCTCCGCGACGGCCTGGCCGCGGCCGGCTGGCTGGATCTGAACAACAAGCGGGGCCAGCTGGCCACGGGCGGGCTGGACATCGCCCTGGCCGGCGTGCACGACTCGCACATCAACCGAGACCGCTACGCCGAGGTGGCGGGCCGCGCCGACCCGGGCGCCGACCTTCGCCTCGGCATCATGCACTCCCCCGAGCCACGGCTGCTCGACCGGTTCGCCCACGACGGCTACGACCTCCTGCTGGCCGGGCACACCCACGGCGGCCAGCTGTGCCTGCCGTGGTACGGGACGCTGGTGACCAACTGCGGGCTGGAGCGGCAGCGGGCCCGCGGACTGCACCGGCATCCCGTCGGCGGGCAGGCCTGGCTGCATGTATCCGCCGGGCTCGGCACATCGCCGTGGGCGCCAGCCAGGTTCGCGTGCCGCCCGGAAGCCAGCCTGCTCACCCTGGTGCCGCGCGATTCCAGCTGAGACGGCCCCGGTGTGCCAGGCCGGGCTGGCGCCGATCCCCGCCGTGTCCGAGCGGGGCCAGCTTTCCGCTAGACTGTCCAGGGTTCGCGCGGCGCCGAGGTTCGGCGCAGGCAGCGGGGTGTAGCGCAGCTTGGCAGCGCGCTTCGTTCGGGACGAAGAGGCCGCCGGTTCAAATCCGGCCACCCCGACCAGCTCAGAGGGCATATGAGTCCCGTCCAGCCAGCTCGTAGCTGGTGATGAGTGCCGCGCGGGAACTCCCATCCACGGCTTGCCGCCCAATATGGCGAGGAAAGCGAAGAGGACGACGGGGAACCACACGCCGATCCGTCCGAGGCTGATTCCAGCCGTAGCTATCGTGCTACCGCGCTCGCCGCGCTTGTAGGCGTCGCCGATCGATGCAATACCGAGAATCACAGCCAAGACACTGCAGATAGACCCCGTCATAACCCAGGATGCGTATCAGCGATCGGGAAGATGGCACCGAGCTGGACCTTCCGGCCGCCAGCTGGTGTTAGCGGTCAACTGGCGGAGCGGGGTCCGGCGCCAGGGACGTAGTCGGCCGCCTCCAACCTGGTGTAGCCGCCGCACCGGCAGCGCCGCCACCAGCGGCCCCGGACAGAGCAGGACCCCGAGTGCAGGTGCGAATCGGCACGGTGCCCGCAGCGCGCGCAGGGCACGGCCTCCGGCTGGCTGGCATCGGGACGGGGCCCCGGCGGCCAGCCGAGCCCATATCCACTACTAGACATGGCTACCTCATCGTGGTCACGGGCTCTCACGTGGGGAACCGCCAACTGCCTTGAGGGCATTCGCCCCCTGGTCACACGATCGATCCCCGACGCCGAGCTGGGCAGGGGCATTGGTCCCTTGCCGACCCGCGAATGACACGAGTGCATGTCCCGACGGTCCTGTCCGACTGCCTGGCGTGCCCGCATGGAGACCCGCACACCGTCCATGGCTGAACCTGGGCGAGTGACCGGCTAGCGAGCGACTGAGTGACCAAGTGAGTGACAATCGCCACCGAAAGCGGTGGACGCCAGCGGACATCCACGGACGATCTGTCGCAGACCAGGCGTGCTGCGGCACTGGCAGTCCCCGCCAGTACCTGGCTTCGGGACGAAGAGGCCGCCGGTTCAAATCAAGGCCACCCGACCTAATTCACGGGCAGTGCCGCCTCGCCCGGCGTGGTGACTTCACCGGCGGAGCTGCCTACTTCCACTCGTAGGTCTTAACCGCGACCTTGCCGTTTTCGTCTATGTCGAACTCATATACCGCGACGATGCCGTCAAGCCGCGCCAGCTTCTTCGAAGTGGTCTGGGGGAAGATGGCCCCGCGCCAGGACATCGCCATGCCGGGACCGGTGGACCGGCCAACGCCCTGACCCCGTGCGGTCTCTATCTCGCCGTCGTCGGTCGTGACGACCGCCTGGCTCTCGCCGAAGAAGGTCCCGTCCGGCCGGGCCACCGATACGGTGGTGCCGATGTCGGTCACGTGGAAGCCAATCAGGGTCCCGCTCACCTGGTACGACACCTCGATCTTCGGGCCAGCGCCCTCGTGAGGCAACACGCGCACTCCCGTGATCTGGCCCGTCTCGTCGCCGAGCTGTTCACCAAGCATGTTGCGACCTCCTTGTACGCTGACCGCTCGCGAACTTTCAGCGTAAACAGCCCCGGCCCTGGCCGGAAGCTCGCAGCGGCGGCATTTTGCGCAGGAAACGAGGTTCATGACCTCCGGCCTCCGGCGCCGTGGCTGACACGTGGGTCACGCACGCGTGGTGCGAAAGGTCTGAGATCAGTACCGTGCCACGGGTCAGATGGGCGACAGCTGCGGGACGGCAGTCGAGGCGTGCCCCAGGGTGCCCCCGAACCGCCATCAACGATGGTGGTGACCAGGGCCAGGGTGCCGAGCTGCCGGGTATCCTGTGCGGCCGGAGACCACGCGCCGTACAGGGCCTCAAACGATGAGCGACGGGCCATTA
>JASHYW010000701.1 GCA_030042885.1 Streptosporangiaceae bacterium
CTGGTGCCGCATGACGCCGTCGATCATGTAGGTCACGGTCTCGAACCCGCGGTGCGGGTGCCACGGGGTGCCCTTGGGCTCGCCAGGGCCGTAATCCACCTCGCCCATCTGGTCCATGTGCACGAACGGGTCGAGCCGCTCCAGGTCCACCCCGGCGAACGCGCGCCGGACCGGGAAGCCCTCGCCCTCGAATCCGGGCGGGGCGGTGGTGACCGAGGTGACGTTCCGCTCGGCCATGGTCAGGCCGGGTTCGGGAACCCGCGGGAGCACGAGTATATCGTCGACGGTGACAGCTGGCATGGCATCCCTTTCTCGCTAGGTTCCAGTCTAATGATATTTGAAATATCAATTATTCCGAACGATACGTGGCGCGTGCCCCCTGGCGTGTCACCGCGCCCGGCGGCGCCGCGGGAGGGGCTCGCTCGTTACCATGGCATTTCCCGCTGCACATCGAGGGAGCGTGCATGGACCCGGACCAGGAGCCGCCCACTTACGCCATGGCGGGCGTCGACGAGGAGCGCGAACAGGACGTGTTCGCCCGGGCGATGCGCCCGTGGCTGGCCCGTACGCACGTCAGGTCCCAGATGGTGTCCAGCATCACCGGCCTGGCCAGCGGCTACTTCGCCACCCTGCTCCAGCTGACCTCCGGGCCGCCGCTCGCGCTGTCCACCGACGGGGTCGGCACCAAGATCCTGCTGGCCCGGGAGGCCAACCGCTGGGAGCCCGTCGGCATCGACTGCGTGGCCAACAACGTCAACGACCTGATCTGCGTGGGCGCGGTGCCGCTCGCGCTGCTCGACTACGTGGCCACCGACCGGATCGACGAGGGCGTCCTCGAGGAGATCGCCCGCGGCCTGTACCTGGGCGCGGACCTGGCCGGGATCGCCATCCCCGGCGGCGAGATCGCCCAGATCGGCGCCATGCTCGCCGACGCGGCCGGCGGGCGTCCCATGCTCGACCTGGTCGGCACCGCGATCGGGGCGATGCCCACCGGGCGCAAGCCGCTGGACGGGTCCGCCGTCCGGCCCGGCGACGTCATCATCGGCCTGCCCAGCTCGGGCCTGCACAGCAACGGGTATTCGCTGGCCCGCCGCGTCCTGTTCGACGTGGCCGGGATGACGCTCGCCGACCGGGTGCCGGGGACTGCCCGGCACCTGGACGACGCGCTGCTGCAGCCGACCCGGGTGTACGTCCGGGCGGCCGAGGCGCTGTGGGATGCGGGCGTGGAACCGCACGGCCTGGTGCACATCTCCGGCGGCGGGCTGCTCAACCTCGCTCGCCTGGCCGCCGACGTGTCCTACGAGCTCGACGCGCTGCCGCCCCCGCCGCCCATCTTCGCGCTCATCGCGGAGGCCGGGCAGATCCCGGCCGCCACCATGTACGCGACGTTCAACATGGGCACCGGGTTCTGCGTGGTCGTGCCGGCGGCCAGGCAGCAGGCCGCGATAGCCGCGCTGAAGAGCGCCGGCGAGGAGCCGGCCCGGGTGGGCTGGGTCACCGGCCGCCAGGGACGGACCGTGTCGATCCCGTCGGCCGGCCTGCGCAGCCGCGGCGAAGCCTTCGAGGGGGTATCGCCCTAGGCCGCGCGATACGGTCTAGGCATGGATGTCCGTGACTATGTCCAGTCGCACGCGCGCGAGTTCATCGACGACCTGAAGCAGTGGCTGGCGATCCCCTCGATCTCCGGCGATCCCGCCCGTCACGGTGACGTGCGGCGCAGCGCCGAATGGCTCGCCGCTCACCTTGGCAGCATCGGCTTCCCGGTCGCCGAGGTCTGGGAGAGTTCGCCGGACGGGCTGCCCGCGGTCTTCGCCGAGTGGCCGGCCGCGGACCCGGGCGCTCCCGTCGTGCTGGTCTACGGCCACCACGACGTCCAGCCGGCCGAGCCGCTTGAGGAGTGGCATCACCCGCCGTTCGAGCCCGCAGAACGCGACGGCCTGCTGCTTGGCCGGGGCGCATCCGACGACAAGGGCCAGGTGCTCTTCCATTCGCTGGGCATCCGGGCCTGCCTGGCCGCGTCGCGGGGGGGTCTGGGGGGATCGTCCCCCCGGGTTAGCACAGCGGCCGGCGCGCCCCCGGTCACGATCAAGCTGCTGATCGAGGGCGAGGAGGAGTCCGGCTCGGAGCACTTCGCTGACCTGCTTCGCCGGGAGCGCGAGCGGCTGGCCTGCGATGTGATCGTGATCAGCGACACCACCATGTGGGCCGCCGACGTGCCCTCCATGTGCACCGGCATGCGCGGGCTTGCCGAGGCCGAGATCACGCTGACCGGGCCGGCCCGCGACCTGCACTCAGGCTCGTTCGGCGGCGGCGTGCCGAACCCGCTGCACGCCATGGCCAGCCTGCTGGCCGGGCTGCACGACGAGCAGGGCCGGGTCACCCTGCCCCGGTTCTACGACAAGGTGATCCCGCTGTCAGAAGAGGAGCGGGACCTGCTGGCCCGGCTGCCGTTCGACGAGAAGCAATGGCTCGCCGACGCCGGCGACAGCGGCGCCGCGTCCGGCGAGGCGGGCTTCAGCACGCTGGAGCGGATCTGGGCCCGGCCCACCGCGGAGGTCAACGGCATGTGGGGCGGCCATGCCGGCCCTGGCCGGAAGACCATCATCCCCATGGCCGCGCACGCTAAGGTCTCGTTCCGGCTGGTCGCCGGCCAGGACCCGGCCGACGTGGGCGCCGCGATCGCCGAGTACGTCCAGGCCCGCACGCCGGACGGCATCACGGCCACGGTGACCGTCGCGCCCGCGGTCCGGCCCTGCCGCTCGCCGATCACCTCGCCGGCCGTGCAGGCCGGCCGCCGGGCCATGCAGCGCGCGTTCGGCCGTGAGGTGCTGTTCACCAAGGAGGGCGGCAGCGGTCCCGAGGCGGACCTGGCCGAGATCCTGGACGCGCCGCTGGTGTTCGTGGCCGTCGGCCTGGACTCCGACCAGATCCATGCCCCGAACGAGAAGACGGACATCTCGCTGCTGCTCCGGGGCGCCGAGGCGTCGGCGTACCTGTGGGAGGAACTGGCCGCTATCGGCGCGGACCTGTGGTGAGTTCAGCCGGGCTGTCGCCACTGGGGGCGCTCGCGCTGGCCCGGGGGACCGTGGACCGGGTGACCAGGCGGCGCACCGACAAGGACTGGATCGAGGCGGCCTGGAAGGACCCGCGCAGCCGCGTGCTCGTGGTCTGTGGGGGCCAGGCGCTGGTGCGGGAGGACCGCGACCGGGTGGAGCTGGTCCTGGTCCCGCCGGGGCAGGCGCCGTCCGGCACCCGGTTCCTGCTCGGGCAGGAGGCGGACGGGGTGTCCTATTTCGGGGTCAGCGGGCCGCTGCCGGGTGG
>JASHYW010000084.1 GCA_030042885.1 Streptosporangiaceae bacterium
TAAAGTAATCTCCTGGCAAACTTCCGGTAAATATCTAATGAAGAACCTCCTCTGCGGTCTCAGCGTCATCCACCGAGGGCTGAGAGGTAAACGGGGCGGGAAACCGATGCTCGTTCGGGAGAAAATAAAGGAACGGCCCGGGCCGGGTGGTCACCGTCCCCAGCCCGGGCCGTAGGAAGTGACGCCAGTGTAGTCAAGTGGAGGTAGAGACGCCGACGACGAGAGAGACAAAAAACGTACTCTAAGTCAATGGAAAGAGAATGAGTGCGGGAATAGGATCGGTCCCGTTTACCCGTGCTGATATCGGAGGGCAGCGCAAATACATTGCGTGCCGAATGTGAACAATGATCCTTCTGCCATTTCAGCTCCGAGAACACGTTGAAGATCCGGTGTAAACGACGACTCGGTGCACGCAATATTGCGTGAACTTCTGGTGAGATCCTAGGGATAGTGAATCGAGGCTCGTACGGTTGAGGTGTGCTTGGTCTGCCAGCTGACGTGCGCGGATGCCTTTTCGACCTGGACGGTGTGCTCACCCAGACGGCGAAGGTCCATAGCGCCGCCTGGAAAGAGATGTTCGACGGCTACCTGCGCGAGCATGCGCGGCAGACAGGCCAGCGGTTCGTCCCGTTCGAGGCCGCGGACTACGAGGAGTACGTCGACGGGAAGCCTCGCGCCGACGGGACCCGGTCGTTCCTGAACTCTCGCGGTATTGAACTGCCGGAGGGCCGGGATGAGGATCCGCCCGATGCGCTCACCATCCGTGGCCTCGGTAACCGCAAGAACGAGATCTTCAGACGGCGGGCCCGGGAGGACGGGGTCGAGGCATACCCTGGCTCGGTCCTCTATCTGCGGGCGGCCCGTGATGCGGGTCTGCGTCGTGCCGTGGTGTCATCCAGCGCCAACTGCCACGACGTGCTGGTCGGTGCGGGCATCGAGGACCTGCTCGAAGTGCGGATCGATGGCGTGATGGCCAAGCAGGAGCACCTGCGGGGGAAGCCAGCCCCGGATACCTTCCTGGCTGGAGCGCGGGCCCTCGGGCTGAGGGCGTCCGAGGCGGCGGTGTTCGAGGACGCGCTGGCCGGCGTGGCGGCAGGCCGGGCAGGCGACTTCGGTTTCGTGGTGGGAGTGGACCGCGTCGGCCAGGCGGAAGCGCTGAGGGAACACGGCGCGGATGTCGTGGTGACCGACCTCGCTGAGCTGATGGAGCGCCGGTGATAGCGCAAAGCGCGTTCGAGGTTGAGCCGTGGATGCTCAGGGAGACCTACCTGGATCCGGACCTGCTGGCCCAGTCGGAATCAGTGTTCGCGCTGGCTAACGGGTATGTCGGCTGGCGCGGCAACCTGGAGGAGGGCGAGCCGCACGGCCTGCCGGGAAGCTATCTCAACGGGGTCTACGAGTCGCGGCCCCTGCCGTATGCCGAGGTTGCCTACGGCCTGCCGGAGACCGGGCAGTCGGTCATCAACGTCACCAACGGCAAGCTCATCCGGCTGTTCGTCGATGATGAGCCGTTCGATGTCCGGTCCGGCGAGCTGCGCGCGCACGAGCGGCTGCTTGACTTCCGCGCCGGGGTGCTGAGCCGCCAGGCCGAGTGGGTGTCGCCGGCCGGAAAGCCGATCCGCGTGTCCTCGACCAGGCTGGTGTCGTTCACCCAGCGCTCGGTCGCCGCCATCTGCTATGAGGTGGAGCCGCTCGCCCTCCCGTCGCGGATCGCGGTGCAGTCCGAGCTGGTGGCGAATGAACAGCTGCCGAAGCCGGCCAGCGCGGACCCTCGGGCGGCCGCCGCGCTCGATAGTCCGCTCGTCGGCCAGTATCAGAACGCCGACGGGACGATAGTCGTGCTCACGCACTCCACGCGGCTCAGCGGGATAAACGTGGCCGCGGCCATGGATCATGTGATCGACGGCCCGCCCGGTGTGCTGGTCGAGTCCCGGGTGTTCCCTGACGGCGGCCTGGTCACCACGGCTACGGTGCTGGAGCCGGGGCAGAAGCTGCGCGTGATCAAGTTCGTCGCCTATGGCTCGTCGAGCGAGCGGTCGCTGACAGCGGTCCGTGACCAGGCGTGGGCGGCGCTCAGCGCGGCCCGGCACTCCGGCTGGGACGGGCTGCTCGCCGAGCAGCGTGCGTACCTGGACGACTTCTGGGACCGCGCCGACGTCCAGATAGACGGGGATACCGAGGTGCAGCAGGCGGTGCGCTTCGCGCTGTTCCACGTGCTGCAGGCCGGCGCCCGCGCCGAGACCAAGCCGATCCCGGCCAAAGGGCTGACCGGGCCCGGCTATGACGGGCACGCGTTCTGGGATACCGAGACCTTCGTGCTTCCGGTGCTCACCCTGACGGCCCCTGACGCGGCCGCCAACGCGCTGCGCTGGCGACACTACACGCTTCCGGCCGCCATCGAGCGAGCCGCCCAGCACGGCCTGAAGGGCGCACTGTTCCCGTGGCGCACGATCAGCGGCCCGGCGTGCTCGGCCTACTGGCCGGCCGGTACCGCCGCCTTCCACATCAACGCCGATATCGCCGACGCGGTGATCCGCTACGTCGACGCTACCGATGACGAGGCGTTCGACCGGGGCACCGGGATGGACCTGCTGATCCACACCGCACGACTATGGCATTCCCTCGGCCACCGCGATGCCCAGGGCCGGTTCCGGATCGATGGGGTCACCGGCCCGGACGAGTACAGCGCCGTGGTGGATAACAACGTGTACACCAACCTGATGGCCCGGCAGAACCTGCTGGCCGCGGCGGAAGCGGTGGACCGGCACCCGTACCGCGCGCGCGAGCTCGGCATCGACGCGGAGGAGGTCGGCGCCTGGCGGGACGCGGCGCTGAAGATGTTCATCCCCTACGACGAGACGCTCGGCGTGCATCCGCAGGACGAGGAATTCACCCGGCATGAGGCCTGGGACTTCGCCGGCACCCCCCCGGAGAAATACCCGCTGCTGCTGCACTTCCCCTACTTCGATCTGTACCGCAAGCAGGTCGTGAAGCAGGCCGACCTGGTATTGGCCATGTACCTGTGCGGGGACGCGTTCACCGCCGAGGAGAAAGCCAGGAACTTCGACTACTACGAGCCGCTCACGGTGCGGGACTCCTCGCTGTCGGCCTGCACCCAGGCGGTCATTGCTGCCGAGGTCGGGCAGGTAGAGCTCGCCTTCGACTACCTCGGCGAGGCCGCCCTCATGGACCTGAGGGACCTGGAGCACAATACCCGCGACGTCGACATCGCCTCGCTGGCCGGTGCCTGGATCGCGGTGGTCGGCGGCTTCGGAGGCCTGCGCCACCGACACGGCACCATCAGCTTCACGCCCCGGCTCCCCCAGGCCCTGTCCAGGCTCGCGTTCAACGTCCTCCTCCGCGGGCGGCGACTGCACGTCGAGGTGACCCACACCGATGCCACGTACTCACTAGCGGACGGCAGTCCGCTGGAAATCCTGCACTACGGCGAGAAGGTGCAGCTCTCAGCCGGGAAGCCGGAGGTCCGCCCGATCGAGAAGATGCCAGCACGCCCTCGGCCCAGCCAGCCGCCGGGGCGGGAACCCGTTCGCCGCCAACCCGTGGCGGACGGCGAGTGATCAAGCCTGCCCGGCCCAGCGCCGGCCGCCTTCATCTGCGCGGCCAATCATCTACGGCAACAACGATGCGGCCAAGGGCTGGGAGGAACTGTGCCGGGCCGCCCCAGGAAACACGCGTGCCGCGTGGCAGGATATGAGGACCAGGCCGCGGATGC
>JASHYW010000702.1 GCA_030042885.1 Streptosporangiaceae bacterium
AGCGGATGCCCACGGCGGCGCCCATGACCTTGGGGTCTTGGGCCTGGAGCACCAGCAACGCCATGCCCAGGGGTGTTGCCAGACCTTCGGCCACGCTGGCGGCGACCAGTAGGCGTTGACCAGGCGCACCTTGGCTGGGCGGTTGCCGGATACCTGGGGGAAGGCCAGGTCGGCGCCGGCCGCGATGTCCCAGGCCACGTCGACCGCCGCGGTGATCGCGCGGAAGTAGCGGCGGGCCTCCGGCATCGCCTGGCTGGCCAGCGGGCTGCGCAAGGTCATGGCCTGTGTCCCGGCCACGGTCATGCCCTGCCCGTAGACCGGGTTGAACGAGCAGACGGCGTCGCCGATGACCAGCAGGCCGGCCGGGAACGCGGCGAGCCGTTCGTACCGGCGCCGCACGCTGGCCGGGAACCGGAACGGCACCGGGTCATCCAGCGGCTCGGCGTCGGCGATGGCCGCGGCGATGTCGGCCGAGTCAGGGCTGGTGCCCGGCAGGGCCGGTGCCGCTGGCCCAGCCTCCGGCGCGGGCCCTGCGCTGGGCAGCGGCCAGCGTTGCGAGCAATGTGGCGGCGAGCACGGCATACGGCACGACATCGGAGGTCGCCTGGGCCAGGGCGCCGCTTGCCGCGGCGCCGACGGCCTGCCCGCTGGCCCACGCCAGGTTGCCCAGGCCGAACGCGAGCCCCTGATTCAGGCTCAGTCGATGTGCCCCGGCGCTGAGCAGGGCCGTGGCCGGCGCGAACAACGCGCCGTAGCAGGGCATGCCCGCGATGAGAACGACTACCAGCCAGGACACTGACGGCAGCAGCGGAACGACCAGGCTGACGGCGGCGGCCGCGGCTAGCGCGAGCCGGATGGGCAGCAGGGCGCCCCGGCGATCGGACAGCCGGCCGGCCAGCGGGGAGATGCCGGCCTCGATCGCTGCCGCGGCGAGGAAGGTGGCTCCGATGACGGTGGCCTGCGCGCCGAGCCGGCTCAGGCGCAGCGGCGCGAGCACGTCCACCACGCCGAAGCCCAGGCCGGCCAGCAGCGTCAGCCACATGCCGGCGAAGACCTGGCTGTCGCGCATCGCCGGCCAGGCCGCGCGCAGCCCCTGCGGCGCCGAGGCAGGCGGAGCCGGGACGGCGAACGCCACCGCCATCAAGACCGTCCCGGCGACGGCAGCGCCAGCGAACGCGGGCCCGGTGCCCACTTGGCTGGCGACGGTCCCGACGAGCGGGCCGAACAGCGCCCCGACCACCGCCGCGCCCAGGGCGGTGCCCAGCAGTTCACCGCGCCGCTCGGGCGGGGCGGCGGTCGCCAGCCACGCCAGCGCGCCGGCCCACGTGCAGGCGCCGCCCAAGCCCTGGACGAAACGCGCCCCGTCCATGACGGCCGGGGCAAAGGCCAGGCCGAACACCAAGGTAGACACACTCATCAGCGCCAGCCCGAGCAGGACCACCGCACGGTAGCCCAGGCGGGCGGCGAGCACGCCGCCAGGGAGCGCGCCGACCAGGGTGCCCAGCGGGTATGCCGCCACCAGCAGCCCGGCGCCGGCCTTCGTCAGCCCGGCGACGCGCACATAGTGAGGGAGCAGGGGAGTCAGCGCGGTGAAGAACGCGGTGTCCACCAGGACCAGCGCGCACACGAACGCCAGCAAGGCGGACACGGGGCGCGACAGCCTCAGCCGAGCCACCCCGAACACGACACCTCCACCGGATCATCCTCGCAGGCCCGCCATCGTCCTGCCAGCCGCACTCTCCCGCCAGCCGGGCGCACTCCGGCGGACGACCATGCTCCCGCCCGCGGGACACAGGAACGAGATCGCCTTGGCCGAAGGGCTCGCCGGCCCAAGACTGGCCGATCAGCGGCGCGGAACGCCTGCGACACCGAATCGCAGCCAAGGACCAATGACACGGCTGCGGCGATGTCTCCCCATCGGCGAGCCGCTGATTCGGCCTTACGTTGCGCGGCATATACCCGATCTGTGCCTGGCCGCTCGACGGAGGCGAAAGAACCGCTGTCGCGCAGCTAGGGCGGATCGTAATCGTTACACGGATCACGCATCGTCACAGCCGCGTATTGGCTTTGGTCTTCCGGCTGGCAGCCTGGGTTTGTCAGCGGAGGTGCTGCCTGTTGTGCAGCCAGCGGGGAAAGCTCCCGCGATATAGGCGGCGATGATGTGACTGGTGTGCCGGTCCAGTCTGCCGTGCGCTTGGTCGCTGCCGGAGGCCGTTACCGTCTACCTGGGGTAGCGTGGGAGCGAGGCGGGCATGGACGGTTCGACGGTCGGGACGAGGTACTGGCATCGTATCGGTGACGGACGGGTCCAGTGCGATGTCTGCCCGCGGGCCTGCCGCATGCACGAGGGCCAGCGGGGGTTCTGCTTCGTACGGATGCGCCAGCAGGACGCGGTCGTGCTGACGACCTACGGCCGCTCCAGCGGTTATTGCGTGGACCCGGTCGAGAAGAAGCCGCTGAACCATTTCCTGCCGGGCTCGGCGGTGCTGTCCTTCGGCACGGCCGGGTGCAACCTGGGCTGCCGGTTCTGCCAGAACTGGGACATCTCCACGTCACGGGAGACCGACACGCTGGCCGATGAGGCAGCGCCGTCGGCCATCGCCCGGGCCGCGGCCCAGCTGGGGTGCCGCAGCGTCGCGTTCACCTACAACGACCCGGTGATCTTCCTGGAGTACGCGATCGACGTGGCCGACGCGTGCCACCAGGCGGGCATCAAGGCGGTGGCGGTGACGGCCGGGTACATGTGCGCGGAGCCGCGGGCGGAGTTCTTCCGGCACATCGACGCGGCCAACGTGGACCTGAAGGGATTCACCGGCGAGTTCTACCGCCGGACCTGCCTGGCCAGGCTGGACCCGGTGCTGGAGACCCTGCTGTACCTGCGGCACGAGACCGGCGTCTGGCTGGAGATCACCAGCCTGCTCATCCCTGGCCTCAACGACTCCGACGCCGAGATCGACGCGATGACCCAGTGGGTGGCCGGGCAGCTCGGACCAGACGTGCCGGTGCACTTCACCGCGTTCCACCCGGACTTCAAGATGCGGGACCGGCGGCCCACCCCGCCGGAGACGCTGACCCGCGCCCGGCGCATCGCCATGGACAACGGCGTCCGCTACGTCTACACCGGCAACGTCCATGATCCGGCCGGGCAGAGCACCCGCTGCCACTACTGCGGCACGCTGGTGGTCGAGCGCGACTGGTACCGGCTGGGCGCCTGGCGGCTCACCGGCGACGGCCGCTGCGCGACCTGCGACACGCCCCTGCCAGGGGTGTTCGACGGCCCGCCGGGAACCTGGGGACCCAGGCGGCTGCCGCTACGGATCGCAGATCAGTAACGGCGACCACTGAACGTAACGCCACCGACGCCTCGCCGGACAACTGCGGAGTATGCGCCCGCCAGGAAGGCGATCGAAGATGCGGCTCCTGCGCGCGGAGCGACTGGTTCTGTGCGGGAACCGGCCGGACTACCGTAGCTCCCGCGTCATCGCCTGATCGACAGACGGCGCCAGGGTCCCGCCCGTCCACACTTGGCCGACGGGTCCTGCTGTTGCTGGCGAGGTGGAGGCAACGGTTCTACATCAGGGGAGCCTCCGGGCGCAGCGATGGATGACGGTTACCTGCGGGAACGTCGCCGTGAGGGGTGGTGGGCCAACCGCTCAACCAGCCGGGCCGATTACCAGCACTGGTTGCTTCACCCGGAGACCCGGCGCACCCAGCGCCCGGAACAAGGGATGGAGCATCAGTCCTCCAGGCTCAGGACGTTGGCGGTGAAGCCGAGGGCGTTGCCGACGACGTAGAAGATGAACTTCACCGGCCCCACCACGATGAGCCACTCCGGGTCGAGAAGCAGCAGTGGCGCCTCGCAGATGGAGGACAGGCTGTTGAAGATGTTGCTGGTGAGAACAATCCCCCTGGCTCGACACCAACTGAGCCCAGTTCCCGCCGACGTTGCCCCACCCGTTGGTAGCCGGGAAGTCCAGCACCGG
>JASHYW010000703.1 GCA_030042885.1 Streptosporangiaceae bacterium
CAGGTCGGTGACCGCGGCCATCGGGTCGGCCAGCGCCGCGGCCATCGCCTTGTCGTCCAGGTCCCGTGCGGCGAACGCGAGCACCCGAAGCCCGCGCGCGGACAGCTTGCGGTTGGCGGCCAGGATCTCCTCTCTGACGGTGGCGACCGGGACGATCTGGCCGTGCCACAGCGCCTGCGCGCAGCGCTGCAGGACCACGTCCGGCGCACCCTTGACGGACGTGAAGTGCGGCTGCTGGACGACCGGGCCGGCCAGCCAGCCGGGGCGGTCGTGGAAGGTAGCCATGAACTTGTATTCGGAATCGAACGGCACCTCGGCCCGGCGCGGCATGGCCTGGCGGGTCTGCCCGGCGTCCACGCCCATCTTCGCGGCCAGCACTACGAACGCCGCCTCGGTCGGATCGCCGATGACCGACCCGTCGTCGCCGACGGTGGCGTCGGTGCACAGCACCAGGCCGAGCGCCAGGTTGCGGAAGTCCGGCAGCGTCCCGCCGGCCACGCCCAGGATCGCGCCGGTCTTCTGGTAACCCGGGCCTTCGATCTTGAACCAGTCGCCGCCGCCCAGCATCTGCGTCGCGGTCATCGCGTTCAGCGTCAGCGTGCCGGTCTTGTCGCTGTTGATGACGGTGGTCCCGCCCAGGGTCTCCACGTCGCTCAGCGACTTGACCACCGCCTTGGCCTCGGCCAGCCGCCGCGCCCCCGACGACAGCATGGCCTCCACGAACGTCGGCAGGCCGGTCGGGATGGACGCGATCGCGGTCGATATGCACAGCAGCACCAAGGTGGTGGTGTCCATCCCCCGCACCAGGCCGAAGATCGCGATGATCGCCACCGCTGCAAAGGCGATCGTCCCGAACACCTTGGTCATGCCGTCCAGCTCGCGCTGCAGCGGGGACTTCGACCGCTGGGTGGCGGTGACCAGCCCGGCGATCCGGCCCATCTCGGTCGTGGTGCCGGTGCCGGTCACCACGCACGTCGCCGTGCCCCGGGTGACCTGGGTGTTCTGGAACACCAGGTTGGTCCGGTCGCCGAGCGCGACCTCGCCCTCGGGCAGGGTCCCCGCGTCCTTGGGCACCGGCGCGCTCTCCCCGGTCAGCGCGGCCTCCTGCACCTCCAGCGTCGCCGAGGCCACAATCCGCCCGTCCGCCGGGACCACATCCCCTGCCTCCAGCAGTACCACATCACCCGGCACCAGCGTGGCCGATTCGACCTGCTCGACCTGGCCGGAGCGCCGGACCCGCGCATGGGGGACCTGCAGCTGGGCCAGCGCCTCCACGCTGGCCCGGGCCTTCAGCTCCTGGACCGAGCCCATCACCACGTTGAACGTCACCAGCCCCAGCACCACCACGGCCGTCGCGATCTGCACGATCGCGAAACTGGCCGCGACCACCAGCAGCAGCATGATGTTCATCGGGTTGACCAGCTGGCCCCGCGCCACCACCCACAGACTCGGCGGCGGTTCAGTCGGCAGCTCGTTCGGCCCGTACTCCTCCAGCCGCCGCTCCGCCTCATGAGCGTCCAGCCCGTTATCCGGGTCCACGCCCATCTGCCCGGCCACATCCTGCGCGGACAGCGCGTACCAGGCGACATTCTCGGTGGGGTGCTCAACAGTGGTCATCTCGGCTCCCTCATGGCCTTCTCAGCCGACCTGGATTTGGCTCGGCGTACCGGTGTGGCCCCGCTTCCACCCGTAATCCAAGCCGATGCTGAGCACCAGAATGCCCGCCAGCGTGACGATCGAGGCGGGCTCGTGGATCAGGGTGGTGAACACGAACGTCACAAAGACCGCGCCGGCGGCCACGGCCAGCTCCTCCGGCGTCACCTGGCCCAGCCGTCGCTGCATCCAGGACATCCAGCGGGTACGGCTCCGCACCGGCATACGGCTCGGCCTGCAGCGACAGCAGGCCCACCTGCGGGCCATTGCCATGCACCGGTCACCCCGTAATGGAATGACCTCATCGCCGCGAAATGGGCCGCCAGCGGCGACTCGGCCGGGATCTTCCCGGCCTGCTCGAGCAGGTCAAGGTACTCACCGCCGCGAGCCGCGTCGCCCCAGAGCAGCAAGTCCGCGGCCAGGCCCAGCAGCCGGTCCGGGGCAGCGACCAGCGGTGCGGGGTCGATCAGGGTGAGCTCCAGCGGCGCCGACACCCCCGGATCGTGCAGGAAGTCGGGCACCACCCGGTCCTGGAGCAGCGCCAGCGCCCGGTCGGTCTGCTGGGCCGCCAGAAAGTGGCTGATCGCACGCCGGGTGTCTCCGGTGGCCTCGAACCATTCGGCCGCGTATACGTGCAGCGCCTGTTCGCGGGCGCGGTCCCTGGCGCGCAGCTCGGCGCGCAGCACCTGGCGCACCAGATGGTGGTACCGGGAGCTGGTCCGCTCATTATCGAGCGCCACCAGGAACAGGTGAGCCGCATCGATGCCGCGCAGCAGCGCCGCCGCATCCTGTCGTCCGGTGACCGCGGCGCACGCGTCCACCGTCAGCACTCCGACCAGGATCGAGGTGTCGAGCATGAACTGGGCCACCTCAGGCGGCTGTTGCTCCAGCACCTCGGAGATGAAGTACTCGGCGATCGTGCGGCTGCGGACCTCCAGCGCCCGGGCCACCTGGGCCGGGTCCTTGGTGTCCCGCAGCGATAGCGCAGCCATCTGCAGGGCGGCCGGCCACCCCTCAGTTCGCTCGTGGAGCAGGGCCAGGTCGCTGCCGGAGATCTCTACACCGAAGCTCGCCAGCAGGGCACGGCTCTCGGCGAGGGAGAAATACAGGTCACGGTCGCGGATCTCGCACAACTGGCCCGACATCCGCAGCCGGTGCTGCCGCAGCGGAGGATCGGAACGGCCGGCCAGCACCAGCTGGACCGTTTCGGACGGCCAGCGCTCGACGAGATCGGTCATGTCCCGGGCAACAGCGGCGGCCGCGTAGTGGAAGTCATCCACGATGATCGCCGAGCCTGCAGGCAGCCTCGCGGCGTCGTTGGCGACCGACGCGGTGACATCGGCCGACATGGCCCGGTCCATCGCGAGCAGGTCGGCCGCATCGGCACCAAACCCCGGTTCGACACCGCGTGGCGCCTCGATGAACCCGGCCCAGAACCGGACCGGGTCAGCGTCGGCCCGATCACAGGACAACCAGGACGTCATGCCGGGCGGACGCGCCGCCGCCCAGCCCGCCAGCAGCACGCTCTTGCCCGCTCCAGCCGAGCCCACCACAACCGTCAGCCGCTGACCAGATCCCGCCGCGAGCCGCTCATGCAGGGCTGACCTCGTCATGAGCGTGGCGGGAAGCGCCGGAGGCGTGAACTTCGTCAGCGCGAACCGCGTGACCCGCACGGGGCCATGCCCTGTGGTCATGGCCTCTGCCATGTATACAAGGTTTCCCAGACCAGGCCAGGCCATACATCCGTCGTCCTGGTGGCCTTCGAGCCGCCCGTACGCGTATGGCGATCGTGACACGCCAAGCTCAGATCACCCTCCAAAGGGCGATCACAAAGACACCGGCTGTGCGGCACGCTCGAGGCACACATGAGCGAGAAGACCGGGAGGCGGTAACCCGGTGCGATCACACACATATGAGATCACGTTCTTGGGGTAAGCGGGCGCGACGCTGCGTGCAGAGTTCGACGACTGCGAGGTCACCATTGGTCCTGGCACGACCACGCTCCGGGCCGAGCTGCCGGATCGGGGCGCGCTGGCCGGGCTGATGGAGCGGATCAACAGCCTGGGACTCGACGTGATCGACGTGAGCCTGGTGGCGCCGCCGCCCGGGTAGTAATCGGCCCAGGTCACCCGTGGGGGGGTGATGACGCAGCGCCAGTCGGCAGGCATACTCGGCCGCAGGCATGAACCAGCGCAGCTGCCGAGATGTGGTGCCGATGTTCAGACTGGTGCGCGGGCTGAGTCTCCCGTCCTACCGGCGGGAGTGGCTAACCAGGGACGTTGTCGCCGGGATCGTGCTCAGCACGCTGCTGGTACCGCAGGGCATGGCGTATGCAGAGCTGGCGGGCCTGCCGCCCATCACAGGCCTGTACACCTCGATCTTGTGCCTGCTCGGCTACGCGGTGTTCGGCCCGTCCCGGATCCTGGTGCTGGGCCCGGACTCCTCGCTCGGACCGATGATCGCCGCGACCATCCTGCCGCTGGCCGGCGCCGACGGCGACGCCGAGCGGGCCATCGCGCTCGCGTCGATGCTCGCGATCATCGTCGGGGCGATCATGATCGTGGGGGCCGTGGCCAGGCTCGGCTTCATCGCCGACCTGATCTCCAAGCCGACCATGATCGGGTACATGAACGGCCTGGCGCTGACCATCCTGGTCGGCCAGCTGCCGAAGCTGTTCGGGTTCAAGGTCGAGGCTAACGGCTTTCTCGGGGAGCTGACCGGGTTCGTCAAGGGCCTGGCTCACGGCGAGGCGGTGCTCGCCGCGGCCCTGGTCGGGATCGCCGGGATCGCGCTGATCCTGGTCTTGCAGCGCTGGCTGCCGAAGGTCCCGGCCGTGCTGATCATGGTCGTGCTCGCGATCGCGGCGACCACGGTGTTCAGCCTCGCCGACCATGGCGTCAGCCTGGTGGGCGTGCTCCCCAAGGGATTCCCGCCGCTCACGATCCCGCACGTCCGCCTGGCCGACCTAGGGCCGCTGTTCGCCGGCGCGCTGGGGATCGCCCTGGTATCGCTGGCCGACACGATCTCTACCGCGTCGGCGTTCGCCGCCCGGACCGGGCAGGAGATCGACGGCAACGGTGAGATGATCGGGATCGGGGCGGCCAACCTGGCCGCCGGCCTGTTCCAGGGGTTCCCGGTCAGCACCAGCGGGTCACGGACGGCGGTGGCTGAGCGGTCCGGAGCCAAGACCCAGCTCACCGGGGTCACTGGGGCCGCGATGATCATCGTGATGATCGTGCTGGTCCCGGGCCTGTTCCGGAACCTGCCCAACCCCGCGCTGGCCGCCGTGGTGATCACCGCGTCGCTATCGCTGGCCGATATCCCCGGCACGGTGCGGCTGTGGCGGCAGCGCAAGGCCGAGTGCCTGCTGTCGATCTCGGCCTTCCTCGGCGTCGCTCTGCTCGGGGTGCTGCCCGGGATCGCGATCGCGGTGGCGCTGTCCATCCTCAACGTCTTCCGCCGGGCCTGGTGGCCATACGACACCGAACTCGGGCGCGTGGACGGCCTGGAGGGCTACCACGACGTGCACAGCTATCCGGAGGCGCAGCACCTGCCCGGCCTGGTGATGTACCGGTTCGACGGCCCGCTGTTCTTCGCCAACGCCACCACCTTCCGCGACGAGATCAGGCGTATGGCCCGGTCCGACCCGTCGCCGAGGTGGATCCTCATCGCTGCCGAGCCAGTGACCGACGTGGACACGACCGCCTCCGACATGCTCGAAGAACTCGACGAAACGCTGAACGCCCAGGGCACCAGCCTGGTCTTCGCCGAGCTCAAGGACCCGGTACGCCGCAAGATCGAACGCTACGGCCTGACCCGCACCATCGACCCGCACCACTTCTACCCGACCATCGAATCTGCCGTAGCCGCCTTCCGCCAGGAAACGGGCGCCGAATGGACCGCCACCGGCCCCGCCCCGGATGGCCAACAGTCACCCGGTCAGGGGTGATGTGCCAGAGCCACCGGCTCGCCACTATGTTCATATGGACACGTCGCTGATCTGGGACCACATGCGCTACCTGAGGAGCATGCTGCGACTGGATGGCCGCGTCGTATGACGATGGCAGCCGCGACGCCGGGGCCGGACCCCCGGGGCACGCGCTCGCAGCGTTGGCTGGCGCGTCTGAGTTTCCTGCTGCTTGGCCTGGCGATCGTGATCATGGCGGTCTTGGCCGGGTTGAAGAGCCTGTCGATGCTGGTGGTGGGTGTGGCGGGCGTGGCGGTGAGCCTGGCGGCCGCGTATGTCTTCTTGTCCCGGCGGGGCGTGGTGCGCTGGGTGTCGTTGGCGGTCTTCGTGCTGGCCCCGGTCGTGGTCATTGTCGTCTATGCGGTCCGGGGCCTGCTGGCCGAAGCAGTGATCCTGGCCGCGGGCTGGCTGCTCGCGAGCATGACCGCGCGGCTGGCGCTGGCCGGAGACCGGGCGGACTGGCGGATGCCCGAGCGCCCGGCGCAGCCGCCGGCCCGGCACCCGTACCTGATCATGAACCCGAAGTCCGGCGGCGGGAAGGTCGAGAAGTTCGACCTGGTCCGCAAGGCCGAAGACCTTGGTGCAGAGGTGTTTCTCATCGGCGGGCCCGAGCCTGTCGACGTCGCCAAGGTGGCCCGCGATGCCGTCGACAGAGGCGCCGATCTGCTCGGCGCCGCAGGAGGCGACGGCACACAGGCGCTGGTAGCCGGCATCGCCGCCGAGCACGGTATCCCGTTCATGGTGATCAGCGCGGGCACCCGCAATCACTTCGCCCTGGACCTGGGCCTGGACCGGGAGGATCCGTCGGCCTGCCTGGGCGCCCTGTCCGATGGCGTCGAGCTGCGGGTCGACTTGGGGGTGATCAACGGCCAGGTGTTCGTCAACAACGCCTCCTTCGGCGCCTACGCCGAGATCGTGGAATCCCCCGCCTACCGCGACGACAAACGGAACACGACTCTGGACCTGCTCCCGGACCTGCTGCAGGGCCACCGCGGAGCGCGCCTGCGCGCCCGGGCGGACGGGACGGAGATCCAGGCGCCGCAGGCGCTGCTGGTGTCCAACAATCCGTACGGGACTGGGGACATCGCCGGGCTGGGCCGCCGGGCCCGGCTGGATCGCGGGATCCTCGGCGTGGTCGGCGTCACGGTGAGCAGCGCCGCGCAGGCCGCCGGCCTGCTCCGCGGCCGGCATGCCAGCGGCCTGAAGGTGCTGGCCGCCAAGGAGATTACGATCATCGCCGACACGCCGCAGATCCCGGTCGGCGTCGACGGCGAGTCGATCCTGATGCCGACGCCGGTCACCTGCACGGTCTCTCCGGGCGCGCTGCGCGTCTGGGTGCCGCGCGACCGCCCGGGAGTCCCCGCGCCGAAGCCCCCGATGAACTGGGCCAGGCTGCGGCACCTCGCAGGCATCCCAGGGACAGCCTCGTCTGCGTCAGCGCAATGACAGGCATCGGCGCCAAGCGGGAACGGCCCTGCCCGGACCGCGGAGACACCGCGCCTCGGTCGCCGCATTCATAGGAGGTCAGCGATATGGCGAAGAACAAGAAGGGCCAGCACGACCGGCACGACGCGGAGGTCCAGGCGCCGTCGGCCGGGGCAGGGCCGGGGCCGAAGATGAAGCGCAAGGAGTACGAGCGGCAGATGCGGGAGCTGCACGGTGAGCTCGTCGCCATGCAGGAGTGGGTGAAGCAGTCCGGGGCCAAGATCTGCATCGTGTTCGAGGGCCGGGACACCGCCGGCAAGGGCGGCACGATCAAGCGGATCACCGAGCGGGTCAGCCCGCGGGTGTTCCGGGT
>JASHYW010000704.1 GCA_030042885.1 Streptosporangiaceae bacterium
TCGCCGGCGTAGAGCACCGCGTTGCGGCCCTTGCCGATGTCGACGAAGGCCGCCTCCATCGACGGCAGAACGTTCTGCACCTTGCCCAGGTAGACATTGCCTACGTAGGACTGCTGGCTCGACCGGTTCACGTAGTGCTCGACCAGCACGCCGTCCTCCAGCACGGCGATCTGCGTGCGGTCCTTGCGCTGGCGGACCACCATGGTCCGCTCGACCGACTCGCGGCGGGCCAGGAACTCCGACTCGGTAATGATCGGCGGCCGTCGGCGGCCGGTTTCCCGGCCCTCACGGCGCCGCTGCTTCTTGGCCTCGAGCCTGGTCGATCCCTTCACCGACCGCACGTCGCTGCTGCCTGAGCCGGCTGCGCCGACGGGGGTGCCGCCCGGCTCGCGGACGTGCACCACGGTGTCCGGCGGGTCATCGGACGAGAGTGCCTCGGATCCCGCCAGGCCCTCGGCCGAACCGCGGCGGCGCTTGCGCCGCCGCCGACGCCCCCCGGTGGCCGGGGCCTCGCCTTCCTCCGCCGCGTCATCCGGACCGGCAGGCTCCGCAGGCTCAGCGGACCCCTGGGGCTCGGCGGCCTGCTGGCCGACCGGGGCATCGGCGGAGTCCTTGGCCGCACTGGACCGCCGGCTGCGCGTGCGCGGCTCTCGCTGGCTCTCCGGCTGACCCTGAGCGTCTTGGGCTGCGTCCGCTCCGGCGTCGCCGGCCCCGGCCAAGGCGTCCTGGTCGCCGCCCTTGGCCCGGCTGCGGCTCGACCGGCGCCTGCGCCGGCGGCCGGATGCGGCGCCGTCGTCATCACTGCCGGCTTCGCCATCCGCGTCGGGACCTCCCGGCGCTCCCGCCGGACGCGAGGACCCCGATGCGGGGCTGGGGGCCGGAGGTTCCGGCCGCGCTGTCGCCGGCTGGAACACCACCTGAGGCGGCTGGAATACAGCGGCCGGCACGGCCGGAACACTCGGGTTCAGCTCGCCAGCGCCACGCCCGCCCGCGGTGTTGTCATTGAATTCTGTTTCGTTCAGCTCGCTCTCGAGCATTCGGGCAATCTCCAGTCAGGCTCCCGGGCGCGCGCGTCCGCTGCGTTCCGCCTGGTGGCGGCGTACCGCGGCGCACCCGCGCACCGCGCGAGAGCACATTGTCAACGTAGGCGCAGGCGGAGCCGCGATGGCGGCCCTGAGCCCGCGCGGATACCGCGCGAGCCCGACAGCCCCGAGCCTTTATCTCTGTCTTCACGTCACGGCTCCCCTGCACCACAACATCGCCGTCACGACACCCTCGTCCCGGCCAGCTGGGCCAGCGGGCCCTGCGCCAGCCGGGTGGTCATGGGCGGCGAGGACGGGACGAGACCGTACCGGTCGCGTAGTGCGGTCAGCACGTCATCGGGCCGCACAGCGGGAACCGTGTGTAGAACAACCATTCGAAGAATGGCACAATCTTCGAGACCTGTCATGGCGGCGCGCTGGCCGCCGTCAGGATCGGCTGCCTCGGAGGATCCGGGGTGCCGCCCCCGCGGGCCAGCAGGGCCGTCCTCGCCGAGGACGTCCAGCTCGACCACTGCCGCGCGGGCGTCCAGAGACCGAACGCCCTTGTCCGTGAGGCGCTCCACCGGCGCCTCGTCCTGGGCCAGGAAGCCGGCCGCGGCCCGCTGTGCCGCGGCGGGCTCCACGCCCGGCAGAACTACTCGCCACTGCGACGCTTCCAGGCGGCCGAAAGCGGTGGTGTCCGCCTTGGCGCCCTCAGCCTGTTCGGTGACGTCGATCACTTCTATCCCATCAGGCAACGCCGCGTTCAGCCGCTGGCCCACGTGCGTCGCCGCCTGGCGGGACGTCAGCGCGAGGCTCAGGTACTCCGCCTCGCTCGCCACGCCGGTCGGGGCGCCGCCCGCATAGGAGATCTTCGGGTGCGGCGTGAAGCCAGCGGAATACGCGATCGGCAGCCCTGCCCGGCGCACTCCCCGCTCGAAGGCGCGAGCCACGTCCCTGTGGCTGGCAAAACGCATCCTTCCGCGCTTAGCATACCGGACTACCAGATGCTGCACCGCAGGCAACTGGGCTGGCCTGCGGTCCGGCTCGCCCACGCTACCTCCTGCCGACGACCGGAAGCAGCCGCTTCCGGTCAAGCCGCTCCCCGGTCGGGCCCACCTGGATCTCGGTACCCATGGCAGAACAGACCCCGCATTCATAACACGGAGTCCAGCGGCAATCTTCCACCTCGGCCGCTCCCTCGGGCGCGATGGAATCCTGCCAGTCCTGCCAGAGCCAGTCGCGGTCAAGGCCCGCGTCCAGGTGATCCCAGGGGAGCACCTCACTGTAATCACGTTCGCGCGTAGTGTACCACGCAAGATCGATTGGCTCGCTGGCCAGCGCCGATTCCGCAGAGCGGACCCACCGTTCGTACGAGAAGTACTCACTCCAGCCGTCGAACCGCGCGCCGTCCCGCCACGCGGCCAGGATCACCCGGCCCACCCGGCGGTCGCCGCGCGACATCAGCCCCTCGATGATGCCCGGCTGCCCGTCGTGATACCGATAGCCGATCGCCTTGCCATACGCGCGGTCGGCGCGCACCGCGCCGCCGAGCGCGCGCAGCCGCGCGTCCACGACCTCCGGCGCGCACTGCGCGGCCCACTGGAACGGTGTGTGCGGCTTGGGCACGAAGCTCCCGATCGACACGGTGCACCTGATGTCCCGCCGCCCGGTCGCCTCCCGGCCGGCGGCGATGACCCGCCGCGCCAGCTGCGCGATGGCCAGCACGTCAGCATCGGTCTCGGTAGGCAGGCCACACATGAAGTACAGCTTGACCTGCCGCCATCCGCTGGTGTAGGCCGTGGTGACGGTGCGGATCAGGTCCTCCTCGGTGACCATCTTGTTGATCACCTGGCGCATCCGCTCCGATCCGCCTTCCGGCGCGAACGTCAGCCCGGACCGGCGGCCGTTCCTGCTGAGCTCGTTGGCCAGGGTCACGTTGAAGGCGTCCACCCGGGTCGACGGGAGCGACAGCCCGACGTTGGTCCCCTCGTAGCAGTCGGCCAGGTCGACCGCGATCTCGTTGATCTCGCTGTGGTCCGCGCTGGACAGCGACAGCAGCCCGACCTCGTCGAAACCGCTGGCCGCCACGCCGCCCGCGACCATCGAGCCGATGGTGGTGATGGACCGCTCGCGCACCGGCCTGGTGATCATCCCGGCCTGGCAGAACCGGCAGCCCCGGGTGCAGCCGCGGAAGATCTCCACGCTGTACCGCTCGTGCACGGTCTCCGCGACCGGGACGATGGGCGCGCGCGGATACGGCCACGCGTCCAGGTCCATCACCGTATGTTTTGAAATTGATGGCGGAACACCTTGACGATTAGATGATACGTTCGATATCCTGCCGTCAGGATGGTATGAAACATCGTAGAAGCGGGGCACGTACGCCACCGCGGCGAGCCGCAGCAGCAGGCCGTCCCGCCCGCCTGGCTGCCCGGCCCGCTTCCAGTCACGGATCAGGTCCGTGATCGCGAGCACGGCCTGCTCGCCATCGCCGAGCACCACCGCGTCGAGGAAGTCCGCCACCGGCTCGGGGTTGAAGGCCGCGTGGCCCCCGGCAATGACGACGGGGTGAGCCGTGGTCCGTTCGGAGGAAAGAAATGGAATTCCCGCCAGGTCGAGCACGGTGAGGAGGTTCGTATAGGCCATCTCGGTGGCGAAGCTGACGCCGAGGACGTCGAAGGCGCTGACCGGCCGGTGCGAGTCCACCGTGAACTGCGGGACGCCAGCCTCGCGCATGAGCGCCTCAAGGTCGGGCCAGACGGTGTAGGTGCGTTCGGCGAGCACGCCGCGCTCATTGAGGACCTCGTAGAGGATCTGGACGCCCTGGTTGGGCAGCCCGACCTCGTAGGCGTCCGGGTAGCACAGGGCCCACCGGACGTCGGCGCTGTCCCAGTCTTTGACGACCGAGCCGACCTCGCCGCCGACGTACTGGACCGGCTTGCGCACGCGCGGCAGCAGCGGCTCCAATGCCGGGTACACCGAATCGACAGGCATCAGATCAGGTTATCTGAACGGGCCGTGGCGAGGATGTCATGAAACCGATTGCGGCCCGCGGACCTGGGCCGTCGGAGCTGAGGCGTGGCTGGGCTCGATGGATCAGCCCGCGCTCTCCAGAGCGGGTCGCCTTGACAGCGGGCCGAGATGGGTTAAGGGTTGCGAATCTGAAGGTTTCTGTCCGGCATAGACCTTGGGGGCGTCATGGTCCGGAAGTTCGCCGCAGAGCTGCTCGGAACGGCCATCCTGGTGTACTTCGCCGTCGGCGTCGCGACGTT
>JASHYW010000705.1 GCA_030042885.1 Streptosporangiaceae bacterium
GTGCTCCAGCACATCTGCACCGGCGCGGGCATCCCGACCATCTCGCTGTGGGCTCAGGTGCCGCACTACGTGGCTCAGCCGCCGAGCCCGAAGGCCACCCTGGCGCTGCTGCGCGGCGTCGAGGACATCTTGGACGCGCCGTTGCCGCTGGCCGATCTGCCCGAGGAGGCGCGGGCCTGGGAGCGCGGCGTGGACGAACTGGCCCAGCAGGATTCCGAGGTCGCCGACTACGTGCGGACCCTCGAGGAGGCCAAGGACGCGATGGAGCTGCCGGAGGCGAGCGGCGACGTCATCGCCCGCGAATTCGAGCGCTACTTCAGGCGTCAGGGCCGCTCGGGCGGGCCTTTGGGTCCGGGCGGAAGCTGACCGGCCAGGCCGCGGGAACCTGGGCGGGGAATCAGATCGGGGGCCAGGGAACGGCGGGCCAGTCCGCGGGCGGGTAGGGGTGGACGCGGTGCTCGAGGAGGGTGTCCACCCTGATCTTGGTGGCGCTGATCTCGCTCGCGGTTAGCAGCGAGGACAGCTCGCCGGTCAGCCTGCCGTCGGTGAGCTGCGTGTTCAGGCGGCGAAGCGCCTCCATCGAGCGCCGGGGAAGGCTTTTCCCCCGCCACTGCCACAAGACGGTGCGCAGCTTGTAGTCCTCGGCGAAGCAGACGCCGTGGTCGCAGCCGTACAGGTGCCCGTCGGCGACGGGCAGGAGATGACCTATCTTCCTGTCGGCGTTGTTCACCACCGCGTCGAACACGGCCATGTCGCGCAGGCCGGCGTGATCGGTGCGGCGGGACAGGGCGATCAAGTCCACGCTAAGGTCGTGGTCGATCCACAGCTGACACATGCCGGGCCCGAACGGCCCGTCCCGCATGACCGTCGGCGGCACCACGTCCCAGCCGGCCGCGCGGGACACCACGTAGGCGGCGACTTCCCGGCCAGCCAGCGTGCCCGCCGGGAAGTCCCACAGCGGCCGTTCGCCCGCGATCGGCTTGTAGACGCAGGCGACTGTGTAATCCGGGGGGACGACCCCCCTGGACCCCCCGCGCACGGGGGGGCTCCCCGCCCCCCCGTACCCCCCTGGCCCCCCAGGCCCTGGCTTGATAGTGCAGTACAGCGTGGCGTTCGACGCGTCCACCAGCCGGCCCTCGATCTCCAGATTCCCGTGGGTGAGCAGGTCGAGCGTGGCCTGTTCGGCGGTGCTGGCGCGGGGGGACGACCCCCCGGAACCCCCCGCGACCGGGGGGACCCATCCCCCCGGACTCCCCTTGGGACTAACACCATCAAGCATGGCCGGCGCGGTGACCGTTCTGTCGCGGGCAGATGTGCCCGTCGGTGTCCAGGGGCAGTCCGCACAGCGGGCAGGGCGGGCGGCCCGCCGCAACGATCTTGGCGGCGCGCTGGGCGAACGCGCGGGCGGCGCCCGGCGTGATGCGGACCCGGAGCACCCCGGGACCGTCGGCGGGTACGTCCTCGGCCAGCGGCTCCACCGGCTCGTCCGATTCTTCTTGCGCCTCGATGACGACCATGCCACCGTCACCGTCCCAGGCCAGGGCAATCGCGCCGACTCGGAATTCCTCTAGCAGCGGCAGGTCGAGCGGCGCGTCATCCTCCAGTGCGGCGGGCGCCGCGGCCGGTACCACGGGCGACCCGCCGGTGCGCCTGAGCACCTCGTCCAGGAGTTCGTCGATCTGCTTGGCCAGCGCACTCACCTGGAACTTCTCCAGGACGACGCTGGTCACGCGACCGGCGGAACTCGCCTGGAGGTAGAAGGTCCGCTCACCTGGCTGCCCCACCGCGCCGGCTACGAACCTGTCCGGCGGGTCATAGAAGTAGACCGGCATAGTTCTATCCTCGCGTGTCCGCCAACTGTTGACGACCAGAAGATGCCGAAGGCGCCGAAGGGGTGGCCGGGTTCGAAGCGACTGCGCCGGCCGGTTCCCCATCCTCCCTCACGGCCGCTCCGCCGGAGCCGCCGCCGATGGCCGCATCGCTGTCCCTGACGGACGCGGCGCCGTTGGCGCCGTGCCGTCCGGCGCGTGGCATGAGGTCATCGACCCCACCCCCCCTGTCATTCATCCGGACCAGGAACGGCCTGAGCGGGGTATACCTGATCACGGTCAACGAGCACGGATCGGCCTGGATCCGCTGGCACTGATCGAGGTGCAATCCCAGGCTATCGGCGACGATGGCCTTGATGACATCTCCGTGGGAGCAGATCAGGTAGGTGGCGTGCTGGCCTAGCCTAGCGTTCCAGTCCCTGACCGCGGCCACCGCCCGGTGCTGCATGTCCGGCATGGACTCCCCGTCGGGACCGGGAAACGTCACCGCACTGGGGTGGGCTTGCACCACGCGCCAGAGCCGTTCGGTGGCCAGCTTCTTCAACGGCCGGCCCGTCCAGTCCCCGTAGCGGCACTCCCCCACCCGGTCGTCGGTGATGAGCTGCTGGCCGTCCCGGCCGTCCGCGATCGCCGCGGCGGTCTGCAGGCAGCGTTCCAGCGGGCTGCTGACGATGGCGTCCAGCCGGAGTGGGGCGAGCCTGGCCGCCAGCGCGGCCGACTGGGCCCGGCCGCGATCATCGAGCGGGATGCCTGGCATCCATCCGGTCAGCACGTGACCGGTCGTCGCGGTGAGCCCATGGCGCACCAGCAGAACGGTCGTCACGGTGTTGACTCTACCGGGGGGACACCCCCGGACTGTGTTGACTCTACCGGGGGGACACCCCCGGATCCCGCCACCGGGGGCTGCCCGCCCCCCGTACCCCCTGGCCCCCCAATTAAGGGGGGGTTCATAGCCTCTGGGAGGGGATCTGCACGATGAACATTGCCGAGCCGAACTGTACCAGGTCGCCAGGCCGCACCGGGACGGGCTCCCGGACGAGCCAGCCGTTCACCCGGGTGCCGTTACGAGAGCCCAGGTCACTGAGCAGCCAGCCGTCCTCGCCCCGGTTCAGCCGGGCGTGCAGGCGCGACACCGACATGTTCTCGATGCGGAGGTCGCAGTCGCGGGTCCGCCCGATGGTGAAGCTGGTCCCGCGGCCCGGGGGGAAGAACAGCGGCGCCAACCCGCCGGACCCGGCACTGCCAGAGGCATCAGGCGCTTGGCCGCCGACGGGCCAACCCCAGGCGCCGGGAATACCCTCGGCCGACGGCGTACCGACTGGCGGCCCCTGGCGTCCTGCGGCGACTGGCGTTCCCTGATTCCAGTCCGTTGCGGCGCCAGCGGCGCCAGAATCCCGGAGGCGGAAGGCGGCACGCAGCCGGGCGATCAGCCGTGAGGGGCTGAAGGGGTGGGCCCGGGGCGGCGGCAGGTCGGTGAACAGGTCCGCTAGCTGGGCCTGGTTCCGCGCGCCGAGGGCGCTCTGCATGCGGAGCATGAAGGTCTCGTGCGAGAGCCGCCCCTCCACGAACTCCTGCCGGAGCTTGTCGATCGCGTGATCGCGCTCCGCGTCGGAGGCGCGGAGGAAATCGGGCGTTGCAGGCGTGTCCGCCGCGGACCCTCCCATGAATGGAGTATCGGCACCATGCGCCTGTCATGCAAGGGAATGCCGCGGACGCTCTGGTGCGCTCAGGGCCGAGCGTCGATGGACTGGTGCGGCGGATCCGCGGTGGCCGTCATGGCGGGAGTGTCGACGGCCGCTCCGTCAGGGGTCTGCAGCGGGAAGTGACAGGCGGCCATGTGGCCGAAGCCGAACGAGCGGAGCCTGGGTTCCTCGGCGGCGCAGATCTCCTGGGCGAGCGGGCAGCGCGTCCGGAACCGGCACCCGGACGGCGGGTTGATAGCGCTCGGCAGCTCGCCTCTGACCCCGGCTTGCACCTTGGCCCGCTCGGCCTGCGGATCGGGTACCGGCGCGGAGTTGATCAGCCCCTGGGTGTAGGGGTGCGCAGGCCGCAGGTACACCTCGTCCGCGGGTCCGACCTCGACCAGCTTGCCGAGGTACATGACGCCGATGTCATTGGACAGGTACCGCACCACGGCGAGGTCGTGCGAGACGAACAGGTACGTCAGCCCGAGATCATGCTGCAGCTCACGCATCATGTTGAGCACCTGCGCCTGGATCGAGACATCCAGCGCGGACACCGGCTCGTCGGCGACGATCAGCTCCGGCTGCAGCATCAGCGCCCGGGCGAACCCGAGCCGCTGCCGCTGCCCGCCGGAGAACTCGTGCGGATAGCGCTCGGTAGCCGCCCGGGGCAGGCCGACCTTCTCGAGCATCTCCGCGATCCGCTCGTCCTGTTCTTTCCGTGACCCGATGCCCTGCACGGCCAGCGGCTCACGGAGGATGGTCCCGGCCCGCATCCGCGGATCCAGCGACGCGTACGAGTCCTGGAACATGAACTGGATCTGCCGCCGCTGCCGCCGGTACCCGCGGCCGCTGCTCTTGGTGATGTCCTGGCCGCGGAAGCTGACCGTCCCGCTGGTCGGGGTCTCCAGGCCCACGATCATCCGGGCTATCGTCGTCTTCCCGCACCCGGACTCGCCCACCAGCCCGAACGTCTGGCCATGCCGGATCCCGAAGCTGACATCGGCGACCGCGCTGACCGTGCCGATCCGCCGCTGAAGCACTGCCGTGGTGACCGGGAAGTCCTTGACGAGGTGCTTGACGGCCAGCACCTCCTCGGCGTTGTCCGGGCTCACCGGGGCAACGACCGGTGGCTCGGCTGCGGTCGAGGCCACGGCACGCCCAAGCCGCTCGGTCTCCCCGACGGGATGGAAGCATGCGAACTGGTGCGCCAGCGTCTCGCCCGTCAGCCGGGGCTCCTCGGCACGGCACCGGTCGGAGACGTACCGGCAGCGCGGCGCGAACCGGCAGCCGGCCTGCGGGCGGATCAGGTCCGGCGGCCTGCCCGGGATCGAATACAGGCGCTCCCGGGTCTCTGCTGCCTTATCTGGCAGCGCCTCGAACAGCGCCTCGGTGTAGGGGTGCCGCGGGTTGGCGAAGAGCGTCGCGGTGTCGGTCGTCTCTGCGATCTTCCCCGCGTACATCACGGCCACCCGGTCGGCCCGGCCGGCGATGACTCCGAGGTCGTGGGTCACCAGTATCACCGACATGCCCAGCCGCCGCCGGAGACTATCGATCAGCTCCAGGATCTGCTTCTGGATCGTCACGTCCAGCGCGGTCGTCGGTTCGTCGGCGATCAGCAGCTTCGGCTCGCACGCCAGCGCCATCGCGATCAT
>JASHYW010000706.1 GCA_030042885.1 Streptosporangiaceae bacterium
TCGAGCACGTCCAGGTCCGACGACAGCATGGTCCTGGCCCGGGACAGGTCCCGGCCGGGCCGTTCGGCCAGCCGCCAGCCGCGGGGGGACACCTCGGCCGGGATGCCGATCAGCAGCGCGGCGGTCCGCCCGGTCAGGTCGGCCCCTGGCCCGCGGTCCGGCAGCTCGGGCAGGTGCGGGAAACCGGGCAGTTCCCCCGCGATGACCCGCATCGCCTCGGCCGGATCGGTCCCCGGCATCGACCCGATCCCCGTGGCGCTGCCCGGCGCCCACGGGTACTCGTGACTCCCCACCCTGCCGAGCTTAGAGCCTGTCTGGAAACTTGAGCTCGCGGGATGAGCCGCTCCTGTTTTCGGTTGGCGACGCGTTAGCGATCCGTGATGCCGTGGCGGCGTGTCGGTGCAGGAGTTAGCGGGGCGCGGACCCGATGTTCGTGATTTGTGCAGATCAACGGACCTTCCGGGTCCGCGCCTTCTCAGGGTACTTCGGCGGTGCCGTGCCGGTGCTGTCCCGGCGGGATCAGCCGCAGTACCCGGGTGCCGCGGTACCCATCCGACATGAGCGATGCCGAGTGGGCGGTCACCGAGCCGGCGCTGCCGGTTCCGGCGTGGAAGCTGGGCAAGGGCGGCCGGCCTGCGGAATGGTGCCGCCGTGACATCGCGGACGCCATCCGGTACCTGGTGAAGGAGGGTATCCAGTGGCGGGCCATGCCATGTGACTTCCCGCCCTGGCAGACCGTCTACGACGTGCTCGACCACTGGCAGGAGACCGGCGCGACCGAGGCCATGCATGATGAGCTGCGCATCCAGTGCCGGATCGCCGCCGGGCGCAAGCCGGAGCCGACCGCGGCGATCATCGACTCCCAGTCGGTCAAGGCCGCCGAGACCGTCGCTCGTACCAGCCGCGGCTACGACGCGGGCAAGAAGATCAACGGCCGTAAACGCCACCTCGCCGTCGACGCGCTCGGCCTGCTGCTGACCGTCCTGGTCACCATCGCCGGCGTGCAAGACCGCGACGGCGCGAAGCCGCTGCTGTGGAACCTGCGCAAGGCCTTCCCCAAGGTCAAGCTCGCCTGGGCCGACTCCGGGTATGCCGGCAAGCTCGTCACCTGGGCAAAGACCCGGCTCAAGCTCACGCTGGAGATCGTCAGGCGCACCGAGCTGCACAAGTTCGTCGTCCTGCCCCGCCGTTGGGTCGTCGAGCGGACCTTCTCCTGGATCCTCAGGTCACGGCGCACAGTCCGAGACTACGAGCGGCTCCCCGAGCATCACGAGACGATGGTCTACTGGGCGATGACCATCATCATGACTCGTCGCCTCGCAAGACACCGCCAGTCACATCAGCTACACCCGACCTGAGTTTCCAGACAGGCTCTAAGACCACTAGGCGCCGCGGGCCGGTTCATCAGGTCGGCCGGCATCCACGACCAGAGGACCACGCCCGGTAAGCCTCCTGACCTCCGTGTACACCTCCTACTGTGCCTCGGACCCGATCTCGTGCATCAAGGCATCCGGCCTGATGGCCAGGTAAGAGCGGATGGTCTCCCGCGGGTGCCGTATCAAGAAGGGTGCGCTGTGCGTCCTCGGCCAGGAACCGCCGGTCGGCGAGGGCCCCGGTATGGCGCCTGTCCGTGGTTTCCTTGATGAAGACCTGTCTTGTGGTGGCTAGAGAGCAAAGCTCGGCGATGACCTCCGGGGCCAATGCCACTTAGCCAAAGCTGATCTTGTTAGCGCGTATCGTTTCCCCAGATCATCCCGTCGTGTCTAGGCCGAACGGCCTGAAGCTCTTGAAATCTGGCTCGGTCCGGGGCTTTGGCAGCCGGAAGGCGCGGAGCCGGGTCGGCCATGCGATAGGTTCCGGCTCCCATCCGGTGTTTACCTCGAAGTACCTCGCTGCTGTCGCAACTGAGAGGTAGCTGCAGTCATCGAGGATGACCAGCCCTCCCGGGCGCACCAGCTCGCGGAGGTAGAACAGGTCGACAAATACGTTGTGGAAGATGTGGCTTCCGTCCACGAACGCGGCGTCGGCGACGAAGCCATCGGCCAGGAGACGGGGCAGGGCGATCTGTGACCGCTCCTCCACCAGAGAACAGAGACCGGCCAGCCCGGCACCGAGGATCGCAGCCCATCCGGAACCGTGGAAGTGTTTCTGGTAAGCGTCGACAATCACGTGGCGAGCTTCGTCCGGTCCGGCAGCGACCAGCGCCTCTGCGATGGCGAGCGCGGAACTGCCGTAGGCAAGCCCGATCTCGATCACCGTGTCCGGCTTCTCAGCCAGCAGAAGGTCACGCAGGACATCGCTATCAGAAACGGGCACGGAGACGCGCTCAAAGTCACCGCCGGAGCGGACACGAGGCGGGCCGCCGGCCGCCAGCCTGCGGCGCGCCTCCCGGATCCTGGCCACGAGATCTTGCTCGCTCCCCATCCGCCGGGCATTGCCCTGTGGCGCTTGGGATTCCCCCGGATTCGCAGGTCCCACGTGATACCTCCCTTCCTCGCAGGCATTACCGCGCTCGGTCGGCCTAAGCAACCCTGCCCCACATTGCGGACCAAGAAGATCACTCCGCACACCCTGCGGCACACCGCGGCCATGAACCTGCTGCACTCAGGCCGCGTTAAGGCCAGCAGCCATGCTGCCACCAGGCAGGGTGCGGCATAACCGCGGGCTCGACATAAGGCGAGGCCATCGCCGGAGTCAAACGCCAATACCTTGGATGCGCGGGCCGGGTTGCGAACGGCATCAATACCGTGCACCTGTCGTACGTGCGGGAAGGCACCGGGCACGCGCTGATCGGCGCCCGGCAGTGGATCCCGGCCGGGCACATCGAGGACCAGGTGAAATCCCTGCTCATGGGGCTGCCACTGGACCTGGGGTTTCCGCACCAAGGGGCAGCTGGCCATCGACGTCTGCGCCGCCGCGTACGCCGACGGCGTCCGGTTCGATTTCGCCTGCGGGGACGAGGTCTACGGCAGCTGCACCCAGCTGCGCGAGTTCTTCGAGGACAACGGCCAGGCCTACGTGCTGCGGGTGCCCTCGAACTTCACCCTCACCCTGGCCGCGGGCACCAAGCTGACCTGTGCGGAGGCGGTCAAGGCGCTGCTGAAGCGCAAACGGCACTGGGAGATCCGCTCCGCCGGCAGCGGCTCCAAGGGCGAGCCTGCAGACCGGAATTCTCTGTTGTCAGCGGGCTCGCGGCGGAGCGGGGCCAGCACAGCCATGCCAAGCTGGGCCAGCCACCACAGCCCACGGCGCGCGGGTCATAGTGCACCGCATCGGCACCAAGGCGATGACTAACCAGAAGCGCGAGGTGAATTCGGCTGGGGACTCGTTCGCAGGCTCATGTTTCTGCTCCATTCCCCGGTCCCGCTACAGCCGGACGACCTGGCCGATGGTGGCCGCGACCTCACTGCACCCTGCAATCGACGGTAGCCGAAGCCGCGATCCAGGCCTACCGCGCGGGTGCGCGTTGCTGGGCCGCTACTTCGCGCCGGCGGCAGCCGCGTTCTCATGGGCCCGGTCTCGGTGGGCCGTGGCGGCGGAGGCGTTGTCCGGCCGTCCCGCCCGCAGCGTCGTCAGCCGCTGCCAGAACTCGTCCTCGTCGATCTCGCCGCGGGCGAACCGCTCAGCGAGGATCTGCTCGGGAGTGACCGGACCAGGGCCGGGGGGCGAGCCGGGCTGGTCGTAAGGTCCCGGCGTCCCGTAACCCTGATACGGCGGGTACTGGCGTCGGCCACCCCAGATGAACGAGCTCATCAGCGCCACGGCGACTATCACGAGGAGCATCCAGAACACCAGAGAGCTCAGCCCATACCAGAGCATCTGACCTACCTTCTTCCTGCGAGCCAGGATCGGGATGCACCGGTCTGGTCCCGCACCTTTCAGTTCACAGCCCGAACCTGAATATCTGCTGGAAAAAACCCGGTAAGCCGGCCCAGAACTGGCCGTTCAGTGCTGCCTTTGGCTTCGGACATGCTGCGGCGCTCGCCCTTGCGGCCCCGGTGGATGCGCGTCCGGTAGAACAGCCGTCCCGGCGTACCAGCCTTCAGGCAGGCAAGCCCTGCGACTGACACCCGGCCGGAGCCCTTGCCGGACACGCTGATCACGGGGGGGTGCGGCCGGGGCGGCCCCAGGTGCGGGCCTTCGGCGGGCGCAGCGTCTGCCCGGCTTCGTCTTCGAAGCAGATCCGCGGCGGGCCCGTCCCTCAGCGGTCAGCCCGCCACCATCGGGATACCTCATAACTCCGGCATAGACCCGCCAGCAACAGGAAGCACGCAGGCACGCCGAGCGTGATCAAGCGGACAAAGACCTCAGACCTTGAAGTTCTTGTAACGTCGGGGATGCGACCTTCCCGAGGGCTGCCAGCACGGCGGGGTCGTCGCAGAGCCGCCAGGTTGCCTCGGCATCGCCCGCTTCGACAGGCCGCAGGACGAGGGCTCCAGCGGCAATCGGCTGCTGGCCGGAAATCACCCCAAGACGACTACCACGCTTTGGGGCGACGGTGTGCCGCAACTGTGCGCGGGCCCGGGCGATCCAGGCAACGTCGGGCGATCAACGGTGTCGTGCTGGCGTCTTGGCGTTGACGAACAACGCGATCGGCAGGGCGGCGGCAAGCGTGATGGCCGCGCCCCAGGCCATTGCGACGGTGAAGCCGTGCACCGTGCCGGTGACGACGCCCGCCGTGGGGTGGAGCGTGAGGTACGAAGCCGTCGCGGCGACTGCGATCGTGTTGAGGAGGGCTGCGCCGATGGATGAGCCGAGCTGGCTCGCCGCGCTCGTGCTGGCACCGGCAGCGCCGCTATCGGAGGGGAGGACGCCGGTGAGCGCAGTGTTGAGGGTGGCCGGCGTGGCGACGCCGGTGCCGAGCCCTTCGATCAAGGTGGCCGCCAGGACCAGCGGGAGGTAGCGGCTGTGAGGCGTGAGCCAGATGAGCGGAACCAGCCCTGCGGCCTCGACCGTGATGGCGGCGGTGATCAGCCATCGCGGCGGGATGCGGACCATGAGCATGGGGGCGAGCAGGGCAGCGACGGGCAATGCGGCGAGAGCGAAGGGGATGAGCGCGAGCCCCGTTTCCAGCGCCGAGTAGCCCATGACGGACTGGAGCTGGTAGGTGAGGATCAGCATCATGCCGTAGGTGCTGAGCCCGTTGACGATCAGGCCGATCATGGCCCAGCCCCTGTTGCGGTCGAGGACGACCCGCAGGGGCAGGAGCCGGTTGGTGTGCCCGATCTGGCGAGCCACGAAAACGGTCAGCGCGACGGTGGCTATGCCGAGCGAGCAGATGATCTGGGCTGAGATCCAGCCGGCGGAGGCGGCTTCGCCGAGCGCGTAGACGAGCCCGCCCATGCCGACTGCGGCGAAGAGGACGCTCGGGAGGTCGATCTGCACCTTGTTGTCACCGGGGAGGGCCGGGAGGACATGGGGACCGCCGATCAGGGCGACCAGTGAGAGGGCGACGTTCATATAGAGGCACCACCGCCAGCTGAGCGCGCTGGTGAGCACCCCGCCCAGGATGAGCCCGACCGCCCCCCCGGAAGCCATGGTGGCGCTGAAGACCCCCATGACCCGGGCGCGCTCGTCCTCGTCGGAGTAGACGGTCACGAGGAGCGACTTGGTGGAGGAGATCAACATCGCCCCGAAGGCCCCTTGGACGGCTCGTGCCGCGATGATCACCGCGCCGTCGGCCGACGCCCCGCCGACCGCCGACGCGCAGGCGAAGCCGGCCACCCCAACGAGCAGGGTGCGGCGGGCGCCGAGCCGGTCGGCTAGGCGCCCGGCGGGGAGGAGAAAGCCGGCCAGGGCGAGGGTGTAGGCGGTGACAACCCATTGGCGGCTGGTGGCGCTCATCCCGAGACCCCGCTGGATGGATGGCAGGGCGACGAACATGACCGTCGTGTCGAGGACGGCCATCAGGTGCGCCGAGGCGATCACCAGCAGCGGCCACCAGCGGTGCGCCGGCGCCTGCCGCTCCGCGTCTGCCGCCTGGGTCGTGCTCGTCATCGCCGCGCCTTCCGCTATAAGATGCGTCATGCATCTTAAGTACAGGATAGCATGCCTTCAGGCGATAAGATGCAAGCTGATTCTTAGAGGCGGAGGGCGAGTGACCGGACACACCGCGACGCCACCGGGCACCGGCAGGGCCATCCCGCGCACGCCAGCCAGGACGCGCCGGCGCGGATCAGCGCTGGAGGACGCGCTCCTCGACGCCGCCTGGGCGGAACTCCGCGAGGCCGGCTACGCCAGGCTGACCATGGAAGGCGTCGCCCAGCGGGCCGGGACCAGCCGGCCGGTGCTCGCCCGCCGCTGGCCGACCCGGCCTCAGCTGGTCGTCGCAGCCCTCCGCCGCCACCACCCCATGCTCTCGGGAGAGATTCCCGACACCGGAAACCTGCGCGGCGACGTGCTCGCCGTGCTACGCCGGATCTCTGCCAGGTTCGCCGAGCTCGGCCCGGAGACCTTCTACGGCCTGGCCGCCGACTACTTCGCCGATCCCGCCCTCGTCCCCGACTTCCAGGCCCAGGTGCTCCAGACCGGACACGAGGTCATGGCGGCCATCCTCAAGCAAGCCGCCGAACGCGGCGAGGCACGCCACGACATCCCGCCGCGAGTTGCCACCCTCCCCATCGACCTGCTCCGCCATGAACTTTTGCTCAGCCCCGGCGACGAGCACGCCATTACCGAGATCGTCGACCAGGTGTTCCTCCCTCTCGTCTGCCGGTGAACCCGGCCCGGCTTGCCGACGGCGGTGCTCAGGCCCCTGGCATTCCCGTCAGGCAGAACCCGCCCGGCCATTACGGTCCAGGCGCTCATAAGACGGCCGGACAGCCGGCTCCTTTCATCCGCTGCATCGTCTTGGACACGGTCACTCAACGTGACGCGCTGAAGCTCGTAACTCATCCGGCGCGGCATCGAGACCATGGTCACCGTGGCGGCCGACTGGAGAAAGGTGCAGCCTCTGTAGCGGCAGTCCGCGCCAGGGCACAAGGAGCCACCTGATTGGCGCGGACGTCGGCTGTGGTCCGATCAGCGCGTTGGCCGCCTGGATCTCGATATGCTGTGCGCCTGCGTCGCGGATGCGGCGCCGCTCTCGATCCGCGCAGGTTGCCGGGGCTTGAACGGCTTGCAGTCAAGGCATTAAGTAAGTTCGGCGTCAAGGGTCAGCCGAGTAAGTGACCTCGGACGGCACCCGGGATGCGTGGCGGCGCTGGCCCGATCCAGAGGGACTGGACGGGTGTCCCGTCGGCCCGCGGCCCGGGGGTCAGCGGGCTCTGGGCCAGGCACTGCGCCTGACCGGGCGTGCGAACTGGACGTGCGCCAGTTCGAGTGCCGATGTCGTCTGTCCACCCCGCAGGTAATCAGTACGGCCTGCGGGTACATAGGTGCTGTTGTGGCATCGCCTTCAATCACCTGCACGGGAGAGGCCATGAGCTATGCCAGGCAGATGCTGGATACCTACCCACGCGCGTTGAATGTTGACGCCAGCATGCTGGCCGCTGCCATCGACGCGATCACCGACTGCGCTCAGGCCTGCATCGCCGACACCGACGCGGACCTGGGCGAGAAGAACGTGACCGACATGGTCAGGTGCATCCGGCTGTGCTTGGACTGCGCCGATGTCTGCACCTCCACCGCTGGGGTCACCAGCCGCGCAGCGAAGTACGACGCCGACGTCACCAAGCCGCTGCTGGAGGCCTGCGTGGCGATCTGCAAGAGTTGCGGCGACGAGTGCGAGCGGCATGCCCAGATGCACGAGCATTGCCGGGTCTGCGCCGAGGCTTGCCGGCGCTGCGAGCAGGCCTGCCGGGAGCTCTTGGACGCCCTGAAATAGCAGACCCGCCATTCCGGCGCGTCGGTACTGGTCCACGCTCACCGACACTGCCGGCTACCAGCTGTGGGCTGACCTGGCGTACAGGCTTGGACTCTGGCTGTAACTGGGTCGCAGCCAGACTCGGCCCGCCTGACCAGAAGGCCATCACCTAGTCGCCTGTCTCACGTCGCCGGTATGCCCGGCATCGGGGACGTGCAGGCGGGAAGCAGCCACGGGAAACCAGATGGCCAGGACGCCGATCGCTACTAGCACCACCCCGACTGCTTGGCCGAAGGGCTTGCCGTAGCGGCAGAGCTTCTCGGCGAAGATGACCACCGCCAGCGTCGCCAGGACCGTCACGTTCATCACCATGACCGCGATCAGCACGATCATCAGGCCCCAGCAGCATCCGGCACGTGTCGCTCCGTGATGCAGGCCGACCCGGACACCCCGGCTGCGGCCCTTGAAGTCGGCGTAAGACACCAGCGCGCCGATCGGCGACCGGCACCGCCGCAGGCACCAGTCCTTCCAGGGGGTGAGCTGGTAGATGCCCGCGCGATGAAGATGGCCACGCCCAGCCACTTCGCCATCTGCGGGACGCCAAAGAGCGATGGGAACCGGGCGTAGGGCTGAAAGGCCGCAGCGCTTCCTGGTCGTTGATCGCGATCATCAGACATCGCAAGCGAGAGGGCTCCTGTGCTGGAACTGCAACTGCGGTCTTGGTCACTTCCGAGAGAATCCGGCGATCATGCAGGCGGCGATCCCGTACGTAGACGCTCACGAAGCTCTTGTGGAGAACCTGCGGCCGGTCCTGACTACTGTCCGATGACGACGCCAAGGGTCGCCGAATGCCAAAGTGGCCGTATCGGTCAGCTCATCATCGATGGCGCGGCGTGCAGGCCCGGAGCCAGTCCCGGAAACCAGATCACGGCCACCGCCAGGGCCAGCGCGGCGACGCCGGCTGCCCGCCCCGCTGCCGGGCCCCATCTCCAGGTCTTCTCGATCAGCACCACGGCGGCCAGGCCGATCATCGCGGCAATGTTCATCACGCCCACCGCGACCAGGATCACCATCAGCCCCCAGCAGCAGCCCAGGCAGTAGGCGCCGTTATGGGCGCCAGCCCGCATGTCCCGGAACCTGCCCCGGTACGAGCCGTAGTGCAGGAGCAGGGCCAACGGGGAGCGGCAGTGCGCCAGGCAGCGGTCCTTCAGCCTGCTCAGCTGGTACACGCCGCACGCGGCGAAGACCGCCACGGCAACCAGGTGCGCCGCGCCGGGATGCTTCCCGGTCAGCCAGCCCGCGAGCCAGGCCAGCCCGAAAGCGGGCACGCCAGCTGCCGCCCAGGCGGCGAGGTAGCCCGCCACCAAGGCGGCGATCCGCACTGTCCGGTTGCTTCGCACGGTCTTGGCGTACAACGAGGCCGTCGGCGCCACGGACGGCAACATCATGGCCGCCATCATCAGCGTCCACACCGCCACGAACACGGCCAGGCCCAGCCCCATCGTGCCGGTCATCCCGGCCATCCCGCGGGCCAGGGCGACGGTCGCAGCCCAGGCGCCGGCGGCCGCAATCAGCACCACGCCGGCTTCACGCGTGACGAAACCCGTCTGTGCCTGGGCCGTACCCGCCGGTCCCGGAGAATCCGCAGACCCGGCGGGGCCGCTCAGCCGGACCATGAGAACGGGGCGGAAAAGCCGCTCTGCCCTTCACGCCCCCACTCGATCCCGAAGGTCGACAGGTGCGCCGCACTGGCCGGAGCGACGGTCAGCGTCGTATTCGACGGATGGAACACGTTCGTCAGCCGGACGGGATCCTGGCCTTCCAGCGCCACGAAGTCCTCGACTGTGACATCGATGGCATCGCCGATCCTGACGTGATGACCGCGGCCATCTTCGCTATAGGTGATCCGCGTCTTCTCCACGCCGAGCATCTCGCCGATGAGCGGCGCGAGCATCGCGGGTGGCCCGCCCGCCTGCCCGGACAGGACCGCGCCGAGCTGCTCGGCCTGGCTGTCAGTCGCGGTGTCATCCAGGTATACGCCCACCCGCCAGTCACCCTGGCTCATCACCGGCGGCGTATCCAGGAACAAGGCGAAGTTCAGGCCGCTGACGTCGACATCGTTAATCTGGCCCGAGTCGACGTGATAGGCCAGCAGCGCCCGGCAGCGGTCAAGCGTGGCCTTGGCCGTCAGCGCCGACCAGGTGCACGGGCAGACAGCGTCGCACGAGCACGACTCGAAA
>JASHYW010000707.1 GCA_030042885.1 Streptosporangiaceae bacterium
CACCGGGCGGTCGGCGCCGATGGCGTAGAGCACCCCGCCGATCAGCGCGGTAAGCCGGGCGGTTCCGGTCAGGTGAACGCTGGCTCGCACCTGCTCGGCGAGCAGGCGCCGGGCCCGCCACCAGAGCACCTGGTCGAGCAGTTGCTCCCGGTTGCCGGCCCGCCGGTACAAGGTGGCCCGGGCCACGCCGATGCGCCGGGCCAGCGACCGCATGTCCAGCCGCTGCCCAGAGGAGAAGGTGTCCACCGCAGCCGCGAAGATGTGGGCCGGGACCGTGGCGGGCGCCCCGGTTCCCTCGGGCAGGACGATGCGGACGTCGCCGTCACCGCTCCCCCGGGCCCGTGGCACCGCCGTCATGGCCCCTGCCCTTGCTTCACGAGGCCGCGTGCTTGTCGGCGGCTTCGGCCAGCAGGACCAGCTCGTCGACCAGGTAACCGGCCAGCACGTCGATGTCGGGGACCAGCTCACGACAGGCCACCAGGCCGAAGTGCAGCTGGCCGAGGTATCCCACCACGGTGATGTTCAGGCCCTGGCCGTCGGTGACCACCGACACCGGGTAGTTGGCGATCAGCCTGGCCCCGCACAGATAGACGGGGACGTTCGGGCCGGGGACGTTCGAGATCGTGACGTTGAACGGCGGCACCCGGTGCAGCAGGCCGGTGGCGAACATCACGCGGGCCGCTCGCGCGGTCAGCGCCGGCGGGGCGAAGTCGCTGATCTGGTCGACCAGGCCCTGCGGGATCGCCGCCTGCTGGGCCTTGGCGATCCTGGTCGCCGAATGCACGATCTGGACCCGCATGCCGGGCTCGGTCACGTTGGTCGGCAGCATAGCCAGCATGGCCGATACCCGGTTGCCGAGCGCGCCCTTCGGTGCCCGAGGGTCGCGGACCGACACCGGGATCATCGCGATCAGCGGCTGGCTGGGCAGCGCGTCGCGGTTGGACAGCCAGCGGCGGAGGGCTCCGGCGCACATCGCCATCACCACATCGTTGACCGAGACACCGAAGGCGTTCTTGACCGTCTTGACCGTGGCCAGGTCCACGCTGCGGAACGCGAACCTCCGGTGCGGCGTGATCGGCTTGTTGAACGGCGTGGCCGGAGCGCGCCCCAGCGTGGTGCTGATGACCGCGCCGTCGCCGCGGTTCAGCCCGAGCATGCCGCCGACCAGCGTGCTCGCCACCGGGGTCAAGGTGGGCAGCACCTTAACCAGTTCGTTGGTCAGGCGAACGGTCTGTACCGGCCGCCAGGCCAGCCGGAGGAGCGCCTTAATGGCCAGCTCCGGCATGTTCGGCGGGCTTTCCGGGCAGAACGGCTGGACCGGGGGCAGCTGGCGGCCCGAGGGCTGCAGATCAAGCAGCACGGTCAGCAGCTCGGCGCCGGACGCGCCGTCGATGGCGGCGTGGTGGATCTTGGTGTACACTGCGGCCCGCTTCCTGGCCAGCCCGGTGATCAGGTAGATCTCCCACAGCGGGCGGCTGCGGTCCAGCGGCCTGGCGTGCAGTCGGCTGACCTGCTCGGTCAGCTGGGCGTCCGAGCCCGGGCGGGGCAGCGCGAGCTCGCGGACGTGGTACTCGATGTCGTAGTCCGGGTCGTCGATCCAGTACGGCTGGTCCAGGCCGAGCGGCACGTTCAGCAGCTTGCGCCGGAGCACGGGCACCAGCGGTATCCGTCCGGCCAGGACGTCGGTCAGCCGGGCCAGGGTGAGCGGCTTGGGCGCGTCGCTGGGGTCCAGCACGGCCAGCCCGCCGACGTGGCCGGTGGTGTGGGCCGTCTCCAGGGCGAGGAACGAGGCGTCGAGCCCGGTCAGTTGCTGCATGTCCCGTTCCTCCCGCTGCCCTAGGTTTCCGTGGTGAAGTGACCGTCCAGCCACTCGCGCATGGTGCCGACCACCGCGCCGGGCACCTCGAGCATCGGGGTATGCCCGACACCGGGGAGGATAACGGACTCCCAGTGCGGGAACCGGGCACTGGCGTGGCGCATGGCGGCCACCTGGACCAGCCGGTCGTCCTCGCCGCCGATGAGCAGGACCGGGACCGTGATCCCGGCCATCATCTGGAAGTAGCCCCGGCGCAGGCTGAGCACCCGCAGCACGGAACGCGCGGCCGCCAGGAACGTCCCGGCGCGCACCGACGCCTGGTGCGCGGACGTGGGCTGCCGCCGCTCGATCAGCGCGAGGTGGGCCCCGATCATCTCGGGATCGGCTCGCGAGGGGTCGGCGAAGCAGAGCTCCAGCAGCTGCCGGACGGCCTGTTCCGGCGAGCGGCGCGTCAGGTACCTTCTGACGAACATCTCACCGAGGCCGGGCAGCGCGAACAGCATGAACTCGCCGGTCACCCGGGGGTCGACCTTCCCGCGGGGCAGCGGCAGCGCGGGGTCGATCAGCACCAGGCCCTGCACGGTACCCGGCTGGGCGGCGGTCTGCAGGATGGATATCAGCCCGCCCATGGAGTTCCCGACCAGGATGACCGGGGTCCCGGTGACCTCGCGCACGAACCGGTCCACCAGCCGCGCGTTGGCCCGCACAGTGGTGGTGGCTCGCGAGCCGGGGGTCAGGCCGAAGCCGTGCAGGTCCAGCGCGAAGGCGCGGCGCCCGGCCGCCAGCTCCGGTCCGATCAGGCACCAGTCCAGGTGCGAGCCGCCCAGGCCGTGCACGAAGACGATCGAAGGTCCCTGCAGGGGCTGGCCTTCCCCGTAGCTAGGGCTGAACTCGATCCAGTGCACCGGTCCGTCGAGGTCAGTGACATACCCCTGTCCCCCCCACCGCGCCGCGAGCTGCAACGGTGCCCGGCGCATGTTGGCCGGGCGGCTGTGGTCGGCGCCGATCATGGGTACAGCGCCCACAGCAGCAACGGCGGCCGGAACCGGCGCTGCTGGCCGGGCGGGGACGCCAGCCGGTCGGCGATCACCCTCAGCGTGGCCAGGTCAACGCCGAAGCCGAGATGAGAGCAGCGGACCTCGACGTTCTGATGCAGTTCCGTCTCCGGCGCGACGCACGTCCGCCAGGACACGATGCCGTCCCAGCGTGAGTACACCGCCGTCGACGGGACACCGATGGGCTGGACTCTCTGCTCGTGGCTGGGCAGCCGGGCACCGTCCGCATGCAGGTGGCTGCGGCGCTGGTAAGGACCGTGGACGCGGCTCTGCCGCGAGTCCCTGAGGGCGAACGGGCTGCCGAGCGTGATGACCTGACGGACCTGGCTGGGATGCTGGCGCGCCAGTTCCCTGGCGTAGACGCCGCCCAGGCTCCAGCCAATCAGCGACACGGGACCCCCGGTCTGCTCGGCGTGTGTCAAGAGCAATTGCGGGAGCTCAGACAGCACCGCCTCGGTCGGCCCGTGGTTGCGGCCAAGATCCCATCCTCGCACGTCGTAGCCCAGCCAGCTCAGGAACGGCCGCAGCGGTACCGTGCTTGTGTCGGTGGCCAGCAGGCCGGGCAGCACCAGCACCCCGTGGCCGTCGCCGCGCGGGGCGGTCAGCAGCCAGGGCATGGCCAGCGGCAGGGCCGACAGGTCCACCACCCACCGGACAGGCTCGGTCAGGAACAGGACGGCCGACGGTGCGGCCGGATCCGGTCCTGCGTCTTCTTCCGGTCCCCGGACGAGGTACATCACGGCCTGCTCCGCTCGCTTCGCCCTCACGACATACGCAAGGGGCTGATACACGCTTAATATATGTCTCATCTACGGGGGGGTGGGAGCATGAGTTTCAATCTGGCGACCATCCGCCCGGCGCGACGGATGAGTTCGATTTCGCCCCGCGGTGGGTGAGGCGGGCGGCGGCCGGGAGGCGGACACTGGGTACATGCGTTATCTGAACATTGATGCCGGCACGAGGATCTCCAGGATCGGCCTCGGCACGTGGCAGTTCGGTTCCCGGGAGTGGGGATACGGCGAGTCTTACGCCGGGCAGGAGGCGCGCGCCATCGTGCGCCGGGCGCTCGAGCTGGGGGTCACCCTGTTCGATACGGCCGAGCTCTACGGTTTCGGGCGCAGCGAGCGGATCCTCGGCGAGGCGCTCGGCGAGGAGCGCGAGTCGGCCTTCATCGCGACGAAGATCTTCCCGGTGTTGCCGGTCGCCCCCGTCGTCGAGCAGCGCGCCGTGGCCAGCGCGAACCGGCTCGGGGTCCGCAGGCTCGACCTGTATCAGGTACACCAGCCCAATCCGGTGGTCCGCGACGGGACCATCATGCGCGGCATGCGGGCGCTGCAGCGGGTGGGGCTGGTGGGCGAGGTCGGCGTGAGCAACTACTCGCTGGACCGCTGGCGCGCCGCCGAGCGGGCGCTGGGCAGCCGGGTGCTGAGTAACCAGGTCTGCTACAACATGGTCGCCCGGGCTCCCGAGCGCGACCTGCTGCCGTTCGCCGAATCGACCGATCACATCGTGATCGCCTACAGCCCGCTGGCGCAGGGGCTGCTCTCGGGCCGGTATCACCGGGCCAGCCGGCCGGTGAACCGGGTGCGGACCGCCAGCCCGCTGTTCCTGCCGGAGAACCTGGAGCGGGCCGAGGATCTGATCGCAGCGTTGCGGGAGGTGGCCGACGCGCATGGGGCCACGCCCGCGCAGATCGCGCTGGCCTGGGTCATCCGCCGTCCGGCCGTGGTCGCGATACCGGGCGCGTCGAGCGTCGAGCAGCTCGAGAGCAACGTCGCGGCGGCCGATATCCAGCTCACCGACGAGCAGTACCAGGCCCTGAACGCGGCATCAGACCGGTTCCGCCCCATCACAGGAGCGCCGGCCATCCCCCGCCTGCTCAGGGCCCGCTTCAGCTAGCGCGGCCTGGCCGGGGCTGGCACCACGGACCGTTCGGCTGAAGAAAAGGAGCGCCGCCTACGGCGGTCACCGGGGAGCGGGCGCTACGCCCGGTCGGTGTGCCCGTCCGGGGCGGGCTCGGCGCGAGTGCGGCGGACGGCCTCGCGCAGGTCCTCGGCGAGGTTCTCCAGGGCGGGCAGCGCAGCGACCAGGGCGGCCTCCTGGTCGGGGGCCAGGCCCGCGACGCATTCGGAGATGATCGCGGCTCGCTGCGCGGCGATCCGCTGATAGGTGCGCTGGCCCTCGGGGGTGACCTCGACCCGGGCGGCGCGGGAGTCATCCGGGTCGCGCAGCCGCCGGATCAGGCCGAAGGAATCGAGCTTGCCGACGACGCGGGACAGCATCGTGGGGTTGAGGCCCTCGAGCTCGATGAGCTCAGCCAGGCTGAGCGGGCCTCGGACGGTGGCGATGCCGAGCACGGAGGCCTGGGTCGGGGTGAGCCCCTCGTCGGCGGAGGCGGCGTGGAGCTGCCGCGCGAGCCGCAGCACCACCCGCCGCAGGCGGATCACCGTGTCCTGGTCCATGCGTGTCGGTCACCCCTTCCGTGCCGGGTCCTCGTCAATCATCCCAGCCCGAAGCGCGCCAACGATACTCGCCGCGGCGGCTACAGCCGGTCGGCCAGCCAGGCGTGCACCTCCCCGATGCGGTTCTCCAGCAGGGTCAGGTGGCCGTCGTGGTCGAGCAGCCTGGCCTGGCACGAACTGGTCGTGACGGCCGTGCATGAGCAGGACCGGGATCGAGATGACGGACAGCTCGAATCCCCACGGGCCGGACTCGGCCACGCCGTCGGCCACGACTGGGCCTTCCACGCCACCGCTCCACATGCAAGCTGAGCTGGCCCAGCGGCACTCGCTGGTTCAGCTAGCCCAGCGCACTCCCATCCTCGCCGCGGCCGGCCGGCTGCTGGCGGGCCAGGGCAGACGCCTGCCGCCACCGCACGAGTGCCCGGGGTGCTATGCGAGCTTGCGGGGCTCGGCGTCGGGGACTGCGGGGATGACCATCTCGAACGTGGAGCCCTGGCCGCTGGCGCTGTGGACGCGGACCGTGCCGTGGTGGGCTTCGGCAATGGCCTTCACGATGGGCAGGCCGAGGCCGAATCCGCCCGCTTCGCGGCTGCGGTACGGCTCGGCGCGGGCGAAGCGGCCGAAGATCCGGTCCAGGTCCGCCGGCGGGATGCCGCAGCCCGAATCGGTCACGGCGATGACCGCGTTCCCGTGGTCGAGGCGGGCGCTGACTTCGATGCGGTCGCCCGGCTCGGTGTGAGCGACGGCGTTCTCCAGCAGGGCATCCAGCGCGACGATGAGGCGGTCGCCGTCGCCGAGCACGGTCGCCTCGGCGACGTCGCCCAGGCGCCAGCGGCGCGGCACATGACCCCAGCGCTCCAGGGCGTCGAGGACCAGCGAGTCGGCGGCTACAGGCGCCACCCGGAGGAAATCCGGGGCGCCGGCCGAGGCCAGCAGCAGCAGCCGGTTCGTCAGCCTGCGCAGCCGCGCCAGTTCGCCGGTGACGACCCTGGCGTCCGCGGCCACGGCCTGGTCGGTGGTGGCCCGCTCGATCAATTCCGCATGGCCGAGCGCCACGGTGATCGGAGTACCCAGCTCATGCGAGGCATCCTGGAGAAACTGGCGCTGCTGTTCCAGCAGGCGCACGTTCTCCTGGGAGATCCGCTGCACCTGCTCCATCGCGGTCAGCCTTTCCTGGGAGGCCGCCAGCCGCCTGCGGCCATGCCAGACCATGACCAGGAACATCAGCGCGATCAGGGGGACTTCGGCCAGGTAGTCGGCGTCCTGCTGTCCCTTGAGGACCTGCACGAATATGATGCCGCCGGTGGCCAGCGTCACCGCCGCGAGGGTCAAGATGGTCGGCTGCAGGCGCCACAACCGGAACCCGTAGACCACGGTCAGGCTCACCCAGATAGCCAGGAACGGCACCGTCTGCCAGGCCGTGAGAAACCGCATGGCCGCCAGGTTGAGGCCCACGAACGCCGCCCAGGCGATGTCTGGCCACAGCGGGTGGAGCCGCTGGAGGCTGTGGCGCAGCGCCGGCACGACAGGCATCGCGCGAGGGTGGCCGGCGCCGGCTCCCTGAGCGGGTGCGGCCGACTGGCGGTGATGGACAAGACCCGGCGTCCGCACGATCCTCTCCTGATATGCGACGGAAGCGCCGCCGCGGTGACCTGAGGTTCCTGGTGGTACACCACAGGGCGGTGATCCGTCAAGGCAATCCCAGCTTGCCGGGATGCCAGGTCCAGGTCAAACCGTGACATTGACCCGGAACGGCGCGGGGATCCTCGTGCTGGCCAGCGGGTCAGGGCGCGCCAACTGTTCAGGGAGGCATCCTGCGGACACGATGGACCGGCCGGGGTTGCCCTCGGTCCCGGCCGCGGCAGGTATCTGATCAGCGCGGCAGGAAATCGAGCAGCAGCTCATTCACCTTGTCTGGTGTGTCCAGCTGCATCCAGTGGCCCGGGCCGTCCAGACGCTCGTACCGCCACGGGCCCGACACGTTCTCCGCGGAGTCGGTCATCTGGGTCTCGGTGAGGGCGATGTCTCCCGTGCTCCACACGCCCAATGTAGGGGCCTGGACGGGCGGGAGCGTTAGCGGTGGCGCCACCCAGGATTCGGGCGGGATGTTGGCCCGGTACCAGTTGAGGCCGGGGGTGAGCGAGCCGGTCGCTTGCAGCTCGGCAATCACCTGGTCGGCGTCTGGGTGATGCGCCCAGGTCCGGAAGTTGGCCCAGTCGTTGTCGGTCAGCCAGCGTTCGGCGATACCGGGGAACTGGAACAGCAGCATGTACCACGACTTCTCGCGTTGCTGTGACGTGCGGCGGAAGGTGGCCGGGTGGCCGACGGAGAGCACGGCCAGGTGGTCGACGCTGTCGGGCGCGAGGGAAGCCAGCCCCCAGGCCAGCGCGGCGCCCCAGTCGTGGCCGACCACGTGCGCCTTGGCGATCCCCTGGTCGGCCAGGACGGCCTGGACATCGGCAGCCAGGAACATCATCGAGTAGGCCTCGACGGCCTGCGGCTTATCGGAGCGCCCGTATCCGCGCAGATCGGGGACGATGACCCGGAACCCCGCACCGGCCAGCGCGGGGACCTGGTGCCTCCAAAGCCGACCGGAGTCGGGAAAGCCGTGCAGCAGCACGACCGGTGGTCCCTGCCCGGTGACCTCATACTCGATGCCGACCCC
>JASHYW010000708.1 GCA_030042885.1 Streptosporangiaceae bacterium
TCACCGCGTCGAAGTTCGTCGAGGTCCCGAAATCCACCACTATCGCCGGGCCGCCATAAAGGTGCACCGCCGCCAGCGAGTTCATGATCCGGTCGCTGCCCACTTCCTTCGGGTTATCTGTCCGGACCGGCACGCCCGTTTTCACCCCCGGCTCCACTATGACGGTGGTCAGGTCACCGTAATAGCGCTCGCACATCTCCCTCATCTCGTGCAGCACCGACGGAACCGTCGAGCACAGCGAGATTCCGTGGATCTCGCTCTCGGCGCAGGCACCGCTGCGGCCGAGCAAGCCGTGCAGCACCACGGCGAGCTCGTCCGCGGTCCGGTCGGGGACCGTGGCGATCCGCCAGTGGTCTATCACCCGGTCCTGCTCGAATACGACGAGCACGGTATTGGTATTCCCGACGTCAATGGTCAGCAGCATCACGCGAATGCCTTTCGGTATTCCGGCTATCAGGGGTCGCGCCCAGCACGACAGGCACGTTATCGATCAGCCTGGTGCCGCCCGCGGTGGCCGCCGCCACGATCACCGCCGGGCCCGCCTGACCGGGCTGGACCTCGGTGAACGTGTGCGGGTCGACCAGCGCGACATAGTCGACGGCCAGTGCGGGTTCGGCTCGCAGGATCTCCTGCGCGCCCTGCAGAACCGCGGCGGCGCCTCCCGCGGACCTGGCCCGGCCCGCGTGCAGGGCCCGCGGCAGGGCGAGCGCCAGCGCCCGGTCCGCCGCGGACAGGTAGCTGTTCCTGCTCGAGATGGCCAGCCCGTCGGGGTCGCGCACGGTTGGCACGGACTTGACCGCGATCTCCAGGTCGATATCGCGCACCATGCGGCGGACGAGCGTGAGCTGCTGCACGTCCTTCTCCCCGAATACCGCGACGTCCGGGCGGACCACGTTGAACAGCTTCAGCACCACGGTCAGCACGCCGCCGAAGAAGCCGGGCCGGAACTTGCCCTCGAAGACCTGCCCGATCGGGCCAGGATCCACGGTCACGTCCGGCTGGCCGCCGGGGTACATCTCGGCCGCGGACGGGGCGAAGACCGCATCGACTCCCTCACCCGCGCACATGGCCAGGTCGTCGTGCAGGGTCCGCGGGTAATGATCGAGGTCTTCGCCGGGCCGGAACTGGAGCGGGTTGACGAAGACCGAGACGATCACGCTCCCGGGCGGCCCGGCCATCGTGCGCGCCGCACGGAGCAGGGCACGGTGTCCGGCGTGCAGTGCGCCCATGGTCGGCACCAGGACCACCGGGCCAGCCAGGCCGCCTCGCAAGCCGGCCAGTTCGGCCTTGCTCCGCAGCAGGACCGGCCACGGCCGCGCCGGCTGGCTCATGGGCGGCCGCTCAGCACGTCAAGGAGGCGTTCGGCGTCGGCCGGCTTGAGCAGGCCGGCAGCGAGCGCGCGGTCCGCCGTCAGCCTGGCCATGGCGATGTAGGCGGCGACTGCGGCCGGCGCGGCTGACGGCGCGGCCTCCAGTGCGGCGACGTGGGCGGCCACGGTTTCCGCGTCGCCGCGGGCGACCGGGCCGGTCAGGCCGGCGTCACCGAACCGCAGCGCGTTGTCGAGGGAGGCGGAAAGCAGCGGCCCGAGCAGCCGCGCCGGGTTCGTCACCCCCGCGGCCCGGAGCAGGTCCTCGGCCTGGGTCACCAGCGTGATCAGGTGATTGGCCGCGCCGGCCAGAGCCGCGTGATACAGGCCGCGGTATTCCTCCGCGATGAACACGGGCTCGCCGCCCATCTCGATCACCAGGGCCTCGGCGGCGGGCCTGAGCACATCGGGCGCGGTGACCCCGAAGCACGTTCCCCTGAGCCGGTCGGCATCATCGCTGCGGCCGGCGAACGTCATCACGGGATGCAGCGCCAGCGGCAGGGCGCCCAGGCGCACCGCGGGCTCGAGCACGGCCAGGCCATGGCGGCCGCTCGCGTGCGCAAGCATGCGTCCCTCCAGCGGCGCCCCGGTCGCCGCGAGCCCGGCGATCAGGCCGGGCAGCACGTCATCGGGCACGGTGAGCAGGGCCAGGTCAGCCAGGTCGAGAACCCGGGCGGGTTCGGTGATGACCGCACCGGGAAAGGCGGCACGCGTCCGGCGGATGGATGCGTCGGACACGGCGGACGCGGCGACCACCGTGTGCCCGGCGCGAGCGAGCGCCGCGCCGAGCGCGGTACCTGCGCGTCCCGCGCCGATGACGCCGACGGCCAGCCGGGCCGGGTGCGACGCGGCCGGGCCGGGCCCGGGATGGGTATCGGAGTCAGGCTTCATCTCGTTCCAGTCCTCACGGGTACCGGACGGTGCGGCGTTGACCAGGATAGCCAGGCCAAGGGGCGCCCGATACCAGGCGGGGACAAGCCGGTCAGGACAGCGGCGCTGCCTGGTCGGTCCTGTCGCGGTCGGGGGCGTTCGGCACGCGGCAGCAGTATTCGAGGTACAGCGCGGCGCAGGCGAGCAGGACCGCGGACGCGAGCGTCACGGCCGCGGTTACCGCGTCCTGGCGCGGCACCGCGGCGCTCAGCGAGCCGCTCAGGTAGATGAGGAAGCCCGCCGCCAGGCCGGCGATCGCCGACGCGGCCAGCGAGCTGGCCTTGGCCAGCGCCACCATGCGTGACACGAACAGCGGCGCGACCGGCTTCGCCCCACGACGCCCGGCGATCCGGGCCCGCAGGTCGCGGCCCGTCCAGGCCTCCGCGAGCGCGGCCACCAGCAGCGCGGGCACTCCTGTCCACGGCAGCGGCGGGAGACGCTCGTAGACCGATCGGAGGGCCAGCCAGGCCGCCAGCGCGCAGACGACGGCGACGACGGCCAGCGTGGACGTGCGCGTTGGCCTCATGGCGGCCCAGCCGGGGCGGCGGACCTGGGCAGCCGCAGAACCGCGCCGGGCACCTGCCGTATGCCGTCGCGGTCCAGGCCGGCCAGCAGATGACTCACCGCTCCTCGCCCCGGCAACTCGGCCCGGGCGTCGATGTCGTGCCATGGTGCCAGCACGAACGCTCGCTCGTGCGCGCGAGGATGCGGCAGGGTGAGCACGGGATCGGTGCTGACCTGGCCGGCGTAGCTGATGATGTCGATGTCGAGGGTCCGCGGACCGAATCGTTCCTCCCGGACCCGGCCGAAGTCCGCCTCGATCCAGTGTGCCGCCTCGAGCAGGTCCCGCGGGTGCAGGCCGGTCTGCACGACGAGCACCGCGTTCAGGTAGTCCGGCTGGGCCTGGCCGCCGACCGGAACGGTTTCGTAGACGGGTGAGATGGCCAGCACGTCAGTGTCCGGTAGCCCGCCGATGGCTTGCACGCATCCCTGAAGGGTACCTAGCCTGTCGCCCAGATTGCTGCCCAGTGCGATCACCGCGCGCCGGCGCATGGTCACGGCCGGCGGATCGCGGTGCCGGCATCGCGCCACGCGGCCGCCACCCGGACCGCGTCCGCGTTGAACGGCACCTGATGCACCCGCACGCACCACGCGCCGGCCGCGGCGGCCAGCGCCGTGATCGCGACGGTGGCCCCGTCGCAGCCGTCGAAGGGCCTCGGGGTGCCGTCCGGTCCGGCCAGCAGCGTGCCGAGGAATCTCTTCCTGGAGGCACCGACAAGAACAGGGAAGGTACCGCCCGCGAGCACGGCCAGGTCGGCGAGGTGAGCCAGCAGCGGCCAGTTGTGCTCCTGGCGCTTGCCGAAGCCGAGGCCCGGGTCGACGACGATGTGTCCCGG
>JASHYW010000709.1 GCA_030042885.1 Streptosporangiaceae bacterium
GCGGCTCTTCAGGCCCCGGCGGTTCAGGGGAAACACTGGCGGGCAGGTCCCTCCGAACAGGCCGGCCCCTGGATGGCGGGCCGCCAGGCACCCGGAGAGCTGGCTGGCATCCGCATGAACTTGCTCGTGACAGCGCTGGGCGGAGGCCCCATGCCAGCAGACACCGAGCAGGAACGCGCGGCCCGCGAGCAGACCAAGACATTCAGGGCGAGCGGCTTCGGCTACTTCCTGGAGCAGGCCACACGGCCACAGACGATCGGCTACGCCCTGACCAATTCACCCCTCGCCCTGGCGGCCTGGATGCTCGACCACGACACCGACGCCTACTACATGATCTCCCGCGCCTTCACCGGTGGGCAGCCATCCGGCGGGCTCACCCGCGGCCACATCCTCGACAACATCACGCTGTACTGGCTCACCGGTACCGGGGTCTCGGCGGCCCGGTCGTACTGGGAAAACGGGCGAGCCCAGGCCCTCACGGCCGGGCAGCCACCACCCCCGGTCAAGCTCCCGGTCGTCTTCACCACATTCCCGGGCGAGATCTTCCAGGCCCCCCGCAGCTGGGTCGAGGCGTCTTACCCCACCCTCACCTATTTCAACGAGGCCGACCGGGGCGGCCACTTCGCCGCCTGGGAAGAGCCCGAACTGTTCTCTGAGGGGATCCGGGCGGCGTTCAAGCCGCTGCGCTAACCCCAAGTTACGACGGCGTGTCGCTTGAAAAGGGGATATGAGCTGCGGAAATGCGATGTTGGGTCGCGAAAATGTAGCCAGAAGAATCTGATGACGCCCTCGGCGTGATACCGAGTTGATCATCAACGGACGGCCTGATGGCCTCGCCGGACAGCAGCATGTAGCCAGAACATCAACTTGCCTCGCGTATCGTTTGCCCAGGTCACCGCCAGCATTCGCATCTCCCGGATCACGTAACTTCGGGCTAACCACAGCCCGCACCCCGGGCCTGACGATCACGGTCACTCGGCCAGCCCCCAGAGCTGGCAGCGGCAGCTCGAACCGCATAAGAACTATTCGGCGCGGCCCGACGACCATCTCAAACGAACTGGGCCAGCGTACAGATCAGGCGGTTCTGGCCGTGCGGTCCCGCCCGGCGACGGGTATCACTTGCTGCTGGTCAGCGCGGCGAGTACGTCAGGGAACATGGCGTCGGCCCGGGCGTCCAGCTCGTCGTCGGTCAGCAGCTGGACCGGATGGGGGATGTAGACCATGCGGGCGCCCGGCATGCCGAGCCGGCGTGCCTGCTCGATGGCTTCGTCGGCGAACGGTGCTGTCGCGATGCCGACCGCCGGGATGCCCCGGCGCTCGAGGTGAACCAGGTCATGCAAACTGCACGACGTGCATGAGCCTCAATCGGCGAGGGCCTCCACGACCAGGTCGGCCTGTCCTGCGATGTCGCCGATCAGTGCGAGGGCGGCTGGCTTGGAGAAGATTTCCTTTGCCGTGCGCGCCGTGACCGCGCCCGCCGCCTGCAGCAGCGTCTCGATCCGGTCGAGGAACTCGGCGCCGCGGTTCTTCCGGATGTCGAGCAGCACCACCCGGCGCCCGCTGATGCTGGCCGGGCGCGGCGCCAGCGGCTCGGCCGCCCGGACGCGCTCGTCGAACGGGCTCACGTAGTCAGCGGCCACGGTGATCCCACCTCCCGGGATACGATCTGGGATCCCATGCCGGTGCATGGGCCCAGAACTGCAGAGTAACGCCCGGCCTCGCCGCCGGCCACGATCAGGACGATGGCCTGCGGCGACGCCCACTTGGGCACCTGAGCAGCCGGGTCGGCCGCGTAGACGAAAGGGGTCGTCTCGCCGCGGCGCAGCTCGGCGGCGGGCTTGTGCACCGCGTCGAACATAAAGCTGCGCAGCTGCTGTTTGGTCCATCCGGCGGCGCGGAACATCTCGGCGTGCTCGGGGCAGATCACGAACACCGACGGCTCCTCCAGCGGCCACCAGTTGGTGCTCCAGGCGCTGGCCGCTGCCCACGCGAGGACCCAGGCGAGATCCTCCGGGGTGCGGCTGCGGTGGTCTGAGATCGACAGCGGCGCGTCGCTGCCGATGAGCGTGACGACCGACTGGCCTGGCCGGAAACCGCGCTCGACGTGCAGCGGATCCCAGGGACTCACTTCCTCGTTCTCGGCGATGCAGAACCCGACCTTCCCCATCTGCCCCTGGGTCGCCCGGTCCAGCCTGCCGGGCATCCCTCCGCCGGTGAGGGTGAAGAGCAGCCGCAGCGCCCGGCCGATGGTCAGGTTCGCCCGGAATCCCGGGCCGAGCGCGCCCATGCCGCTGTTCAGGCCGATCGCCTCCCGCACCGGCCCGTTCACCACCACCAGCTGCCCGGCCGGCTGGGTGGTCACCGCCTGGCCGTGGAGGTTGAACGCGGGATCGAGCGCGGCCTGGGCGGCCGCGACCACGACCGGGAAGTAGGCCGGCCGGCAGCCGGCCAGCACCGCGCAGGCCGCGACCCGCTCCAGCGTCGCCTCGCCCATGTCGGGCGGGACGGGGCCGAGGGAAACCCGGCCGTCGCAGCCGCCCAGCATCGCCTCGACCCGGTCCGGGGTCGGCGGCACGACCGGCAGGCCGTCGGTCCAGCCGCGCTCGAACATCTCCTCCAGGTCGTCGGCGCCGGCGGGGACCGAGATCGCGGCGGCCAGCTCCGGGTCGATCGCGGCCTTGGACGAGCATCCTGGCTTGAGCAGCGGCTCGGTGGCCGCCGGGATCGCGAGCTCAGCGCCCAGCAGCGCTGCCGCCCGCCCGATGAGTGCCACCAGAGCCGCGTGGTCCCAGCCGGTCACGGTGCCCGCGATCGTCCCAGCGCGGTCGACGAGGACCGCCGTCGGCACCGAGACAAGCCGGTAAGCGCGCGACGTCCGGTACGGCGGGTCCTCGGCGGCCACCCCCGCCTGCCAGCCCAGACGGCGCGCCACCCGGACGGCGACCTCGAGCGGGTCCTCGAACACGGCGGTGGCGGTGAGCCCGGCCTCCTGCCAGGCCCGGCACAATGGGCCGAGCCTGCGCAGGGCCATCGCAGAGGTGGGACACTCCTCAGAAACGAACAGCAGCAGCGCGCCGCCGCCCACGGTAAGCCCGGCCACGGTCACCTCGGCAGGGCCCAGCCCGCGGACCGACAGAGCCGGCGCGCGCAGCGGCGTGCCGGCCCGACTGAGGTCGCTTTCGGTCATATGCCTGCGCTACCACAGCCGCCACGGTCTGCGGAAGGGCACAGCCGCGACGTCATCTCCCCTCCCGAGCCGGCGGGCTCAGATAAGGGGCGACGCCTCAGCCGCGGGAACGCAGGCGGACGCTGGGCAGCTCGGGTGCGGGAAGCGTCTGCTCCCACACCTCCGGGAACGCGCCATAGCGCCCCGGGGCGCCGGGCGGCTGGCCGGCGCGCTGGCGCTGCCATTCCTCGCGGAAGGCGACCACCTCCTCGTGGCTGCGGCCGATGAAGTTCCACCACATGACGATCTGCTCACCGAACGGCTTACCCCCGAGAACGAGGACCCGCGTGGGCTCCGACGGGCTCGCCTCGAGCGTGATCGCCGAGGCGCCTGCGGGCCAGAACACGATCTCACCCGGCTGGGCCACGGCGCCGCCCACGGCCAGGCTGCCGGTATCGCACAGGAATCCGTGCTCGTGGCCCGCGTCGACCTCGACGTCAAGCGAATGCCCGGCCGCCAGGGTCACCTCAGCCCCGACCACAGCCGAATACACCGGCACCGGCGAGGTCTGCCCGAACAAGCTGCCGAGGAAGACCAGGACCTTCGCTCCGCCCACGTCAGTGACCGGCGGCTCATAGTGCGTGAACCCGGGAGCGGCGAACCGGTCCGCTTCGGGCAGCGCGATCCACAGCTGCGCGCCGTGCAGCACAGTCGTCGCCGGCGTGGAGTACTCCGAGTGGGCGATGCCGGAGCCGGCGGTCATGAGGTTCAGCTGCCCCGGGCGGACCAGCGCGCGGGTGCCGGCCGTGTCGCGGTGCTCGACCTCGCCGGTAAACAGCCAAGAGGCGGTCTGCAGCTCGGTGTGCGGGTGGCCGGGCACCGCCATCCCGCCGGTCAGGGACACGTCGTCGGGCCCGTAGTGGTCCACGAAGCACCACGCCCCGATAAGCGACTGCGCCCTTTGCGGCAGGCTGCGCCGCACCGTCATCGCCCGCGGACCGCCGAGCGGCACGTTCCGGTAGGGCAGCACGACAGGCCCGGCTGAAGCACGCCCACGCCGTTCGCACATGAACTCGGCCGGAGACCGGTCCAGGTTGCTCACCGCCTCAGCCTAAC
>JASHYW010000710.1 GCA_030042885.1 Streptosporangiaceae bacterium
GGGCCTGACGGTCCCGGGGCGCCGGGCCCGGCCTGGCTGCCGATGGCCGGCCAGGCGAACCACTGGGCCCGCAAGGCCCGCATGCGCAGCGTGGACTCGTACCGCATCATCAGCCGGCCCTGATCGGAGCGCCCCCGCGTGCCCAGGGCGGTGGCGAAGTCGGCCAGGATCGCCTCGGCGGTCCCGGCGTCGAGCGCGTGCACGTCGGTCAGCGCCCGGGTCACCCGGGCCATCCGGGCGAAGCTCGCGTCACTGCGGTCGGCGGGCCAGCGCCCGGCGGAAAGCGGCGCCTCCTGGAGGGCGTCGCGCATCTCCGCCTCGGCCAGCAGCCGCAGGTGGGTTTCCGCGCGCTCGCGGTTCATGTGCTAAGTGTCCGGCATTCCGGGCGCCGCGCGGACCGGCACCAGGGCTCCGACCCGGGTCGCCGGTCCCGTCACCACCACCTCGATTGTGTCCGGGCGGGCGCGCAGCGGCGGCGTCAGGCGCAGCCGGAACGCGGCCTGGCCGGACGAGCGCACGAATGTCGACCTCGGTGCCGACGTGCCGGTGGCCGGCGTCGTCCCTGACCCACCAGGAGAACTCAGAACCCGAGGGGTACGAGAGCGACTCTGGCACGCCGCTGGCCTCGACGTGCGCGGCGCGGCGGCCCTGCGCCGCGGCCCCCGGCGGCCAGGTGCCGTCCAGTTGCCGCAGGGTCCGGCTCAGCCTGGTGGCCCGCCAGGACGGTTCGGCGTCGGCCCGGGCGGTGAGGGCCGCGTCGAGTTCGGCCGCGATGTGCTTCACGCACTCACTGGCGAGCACCCCGCCGCCACCAGCACCTCCCCGGCCCACCGGACCTGATCGGCGCTTCCGGCGATGCGCGCGGGTCCTTGCCGGTTCAGGCCGACGTTGCGACGGGCTGGGGCGCAGGCACGTCCGCGGACGTCCAGCAGCGGACGATGTCGCGCATCGACAGCAGCCCGGCCACCTCCTGACCGTCCACCACCACGAGGTGCCGGAACCCGCCACGGACCATCGCCGCGGCGGCTTCTTCCAGGGTCCAGTCGGGCGAGGCGTAGACCAGGTGTTCGGTGCGGTGGTGCGCCACCAGTTCGGCGTCGGGATCTTCGCCGACCGCGATCGAGTCGAGGAGGTCACGTTCGGTCAGGATGCCGACGCCCGCGAGCTCCGGGTCGATTACCACCGCGGCTCCGATGCAGCGTGCGGACATCATGCGCGCCGCCTGCCGCAACGTGTGTGCGGGCCCGACGGTGAGGACAAGGTGGGACATGCCGTCTCGTACCTTCACGAGGTATCACACCCCCTGGTTCCGGCGCTTGTGAATTTGTGACGTCCATCAAGCATCGGTGAAATCACTTCAGAGGGCAAGACCCCCGTAGCTCAGCTGCGCGAGCACGTCGTCGTGCAGGTGGCCGTTGGTGCACACCACGCTGCCGCCGTCCGGCCTGGCCTCGCCCTCGAGCGAGGTGAACCGCCCGCCGGCCTCGGTGACGATGACCTGCAGCGCGGCCAGGTCCCACAGCGATACCTCGGGTTCGGCGGAGATGTCGCAGGCGCCCTCGGCGACGAGCATGTGCGACCAGAAGTCCCCGAACGCGCGGGTCCGCCACACCGCCCGGGCCAGGCCAAGGAAGTTGTCCAGCATCCCGCGCTCCGCCCACCCGCCCAGCCCCGAGTAGGACATGGACGCGTCGCCGAGCTTGGTCACCCCGGATACGCGGCACGGCGACGCCTTGGTCAGGCTGCGCCCGGTCCACGCGCCGCCGCCCAGCGCACCCCACCAGCGGCGGCCGAGAGCGGGCGCCGACACCACTCCCACCACCACCTCCGGGCCGTCCATCAGCCCGATCAGCGTGGCCCATACCGGCACGCCGCGGACGTAGTTCTTCGTCCCGTCGATCGGGTCAAGCACCCAGCACCGCGGCCCCGCCCCGGACCTGCCCAGTTCCTCGCCGAGCACCGCGTCCCGCGGCCGGGCCCGGCGCAGTACGTTGCGCAGCGACTCCTCGGCCGCCTGGTCGGCGTCGGAGACGGGCGTGAGGTCGGGCTTGGTCTCGACCCGCAGGTCGAGCGCCCGGAACCGCCTGGTGGTGATGTCATCGGCGGCGTCCGCAAGGACGTGCGCGAAACGCAGGTCGTCGTCATAGCGGGCCACCCGCGAAACGGTACCGCCTGGGACATCTCGCTGGCCAGCCAGGTGCCAGCCGTGTCCTGGCCCGCCCTCACCGCCCGCGCGCCGCGATGGGGCCGGCGCGTCCCATGCGCGAGTCATAATGAGAGCGATGGACCACAACGCCGACGGCCTTCTCGCCCACCCGCCGGATGAACTGCGGGCTTTCATCCGCAACGGCAGGATCACGGCTGTACCGGCCAAGCGCAGCCGTCGCCTGCTGCTGCTCGACCAGGTGGCGCAGGCGTTCGAGCCTGGCCGCCAGTATCCGGAGTCGGCCGTCAACGAGGTCCTCAAGGCCGTCTTCGACGACCAGTGCGCCCTGCGTAGGTACCTGGTCGACGAGGTGTTCCTGTCCAGGACAGCAGCGGGCGTCTACTGGCGAGCGGGCGGAACCGTCGATGCGTAAGAACCTCGGTTTCCATGACGAGCGGTGGTGCTTCCCCGGCACCCCGCCTCGCCCTCCGGTGCCGGATCGGACCGACCGCTGGTGCTTCCCCAAAGCCCCGCCCCGAGTTCCCGTGCCAGACCCGGACGAACCCTGGTGCTTCCCGGAGAATCCGCCACGACCCCGGACGCTGTGGCGGACCCATACACCGCGATGGCTTAGCGCCGATTGACGCGCTCGCGTGCCCCGAGGCCTCTGGTCGCTCACCGCCCCCGGGCCTGGCCGCTCACCGCCCCCGGGCCTGGCCGCTCACCGCCCCCGGGCCTGGCCGCTCACC
>JASHYW010000085.1 GCA_030042885.1 Streptosporangiaceae bacterium
CCACAGGCCGGCCTGCGCGGCCCACTCGCCGATGGCGGCGACCCGGTCCGGCGGGTAGACCGCACCGGTCGGGTTGGACGGTGACACGAACAGCAGGGCCTTGGTCGCCGCGGTGCGAGCCGCCTCCAGGTCCTCGACCGAGGCCAGGTAACCGGACTCCTCGTCGGTCATGACCGGCCGCATGACGCCGCCCGCCAGCGCGATGGCCTGGGGGTAGGTCGTCCAGTAGGGCGCGGGCACGATGACCTCGTCGCCCGGGTCGAGCAGGGTGGCGAACGTCTCGTACACCGCGTGCTTGCCGCCGTTGGTGACCAGCACCTGGCCGGGCTCCACCTGGTAGCCCGAGTCCCTGGCGGTCTTGGCCGCGATCGCCTGCCTGAGCTCGGGCAGGCCCGCCGTGGGGGTGTACTTGTGGAAACGCGGCTGCTCGCAGGCTCGCTGCGCGGCCTCGACGATGTAGCCGGGGGTCGGGAAGTCCGGCTCGCCGGCGCCGAAGCCGATGACCGGCCGGCCCGCCGCCTTGAGCGCCTTGGCCTTGGCGTCCACGGCCAGCGTGGCGGATTCTGAGATGGCGGAGACGCGTGCGGAGACTCTGGTAGGCATGGGCTCCATTGTCCCACCCGCGGACTGTGCCCGGCCCGTCATTTATGCCGGGCTGGTTCGACTCGGGGGGCGAACGGACGTACACTGCATGGACCGGCAGTCGTGCTGTCGTTGCGGCAGCATGCCCGTGCGGCGGGCGTTGCCGGGACGCGTTAGGTGCTGTCGGGCAGCGGTGCGCACGAGCAGCGCTGCCGGAAAGCAGAGGGCAGTAGCTCAATTGGCCAGAGTCCCGGTCTCCAAAACCGGTGGTTGGGGGTTCGAGTCCCTCCTGCCCTGCGAGTGCGGTCCGGCGAAACCCGCCAAGCCGGCGGACGTTTAGGTGAGGATATGGCGACTCAGACACGCGGTGAGGCCGCGGAGAAACGGAGCGGAGGCGGGCGCGCGCCCAAGCGCCGCAGCCGGACCACCCCGGCCCTGTTCTTCCGGCAGGTCGTCGGAGAACTCCGCAAGGTGATCTGGCCCACCCGCAATATGCTGATCACCTACACCGTGGTGTGCATGGTCTTCGTGCTCTTCATGGTGATCGTCGTGACGACCCTGGACTACGGGTTCACCAGGCTGGTATTCGCGGTGTTCGGCTAGGCGGTTCCTGGGTCACCGACCAGCCGGCCAGCGGCCGAGCACGCCGGGCGCAGGGCCATGACGCGCTCAGCGAGCGCAGCTTGAGGTTAAGAAAGAGAGCAATCGTGTCCGAGACCCAACTGGATCCCGCGGTGACGGGCGCGACAGGACCCGATGCGGAACCCGGGGAGGCCGATGAGGTGAGCGAGTACAGCGAAGAAGCCGACGGGCTGGACGCCGTCGGCCGCTCTGACGACGCCGCCGGCCGCTCTGACGACGCCGCCGGCCCGGCCGGTGACGGGACGGACAAGCCTGCTGACAGCGCGCTGCAGGAGTTCGAGCGGGAACTGCGGCTGCTGCCGGGCGAATGGTACGTGGTGCACTCCTACGCGGGCTACGAGAACCGGGTGAAGACCAACCTGGAGAGCCGCATCTCCTCGCTCAACATGGAGGACTACATCTACCAGATCGAGGTCCCGGTTCACCAGGTGACCGAGATCAAGGGCGGTAAGCGGCAGCAGGTCTCTGAGAAGGTCCTGCCGGGCTACATCCTGGTGCGCATGGACCTGACCGACGAGTCGTGGGCCGTGGTGCGCAACACCCCGGGAGTGACCGGTTTCGTGGGCCTGTCCAGCCGGCCTTCGCCGCTGCAGCTGAGCGAGGTGGCGGGCCTGCTGGCGCCCGAGCCCGAGCCCACCGCCAAGCAGGCCGAGGCCGCCCGGACGGCCACGCCGGAATTCGAGATCGGCGAGTCGGTTACCGTGATGGACGGGCCGTTCGCCACCCTGCCCGCCACCGTGAGCGAGGTCAACCCCGAAGCCCAGAAGCTCAAGGTGCTGGTGTCGATCTTCGGCCGCGAGACGCCGGTGGAGCTGTCGTTCGACCAGGTAGCCAAGATCTAGCATTCTCAAAGGACAGGTTAGGAAAACTCGCATGCCGCCAAGAAGGAAGAAGCTGGCCGCAGTGGTCAAGGTGCAGCTGCCGGCCGGCCAGGCCACGCCGGCCCCGCCGGTCGGTACCGCGCTGGGCCCGCACGGCGTGAACATCATGGACTTCGTCAAGCAGTACAACGCCGCGACAGACAGCCAGCGGGGCAACATCATCCCGGTCGAGATCTCGGTCTACGAGGACCGGACCTTCACCTTCATCACCAAGACGCCGCCCGCTCCCGAGCTGATCAAGAAGGCCGCGGGCGTGGACAAGGGCAGCGCCGAGCCGCACAAGACCAAGGTCGGCAGCATCACCCAGGCGCAGGTCCGCGACATCGCGCAGACCAAGATGCCTGACCTGAACGCGACCACGATCGAGGCGGCCGAGAAGATCATCGCCGGCACCGCCCGTTCCATGGGCATCAAGGTCGAGGGCTGAATCACCGAACCCCGTTCAGCCGCCCGGCTGGACCCGGCCGGCGCCCCTGTGGCAGGGCCTCGCGCGGCCCGATGACCACGAACTCCAGGGAGCGTTATTCAGAGCCGACCAGGGAGCACGGGCCTTTTGAGTCCGTGCGAGCGGTCGGCGCCGGCAGTCCGGCGAGAACCCCGACGCAGATCTGAATAACGCGAGCTTTCTCAAAAGCACAGACATAGGAGATGAGCAATGAAGCGCAGCAAGGCCTACCGCAAGGCCAGTGAGCAGATCGACCGCCAGCGGCTGTACAGCCCCGCCGAGGCGGTCACCATGGCCAAGGCGAACCCGGTCACCAAGTTCGATCCGACCGTCGAGGTCGCGCTGCGGCTCGGCGTCGACCCGCGCAAGCAGGACCAGATGGTCCGCGGCACGGTCAACCTGCCGAACGGCACCGGCAAGACGGCCCGCGTGCTGGTCTTCGCCGCCGGCGACCGGGCCGAGGAGGCCCGCGCGGCCGGGGCGGACTACGTGGGCTCCGACGAACTGATCGAGCGCATCCAGGGCGGCTTCCTCGACTTCGACGCGGTGGTCGCGACGCCCGACCTGATGGGCAAGGTCGGCCGGCTCGGCCGGGTGCTCGGCCCGCGCGGCCTGATGCCGAACCCGAAGACCGGTACCGTGACCGCGGACGTCGGCAAGGCCGTGACCGAGATCAAGGGCGGCAAGATCGAGTTCAGGACGGACCGGCACGGCAACCTGCACTTCATCATCGGCAAGGCCTCGTTCCCCCCGGCCGCGCTGCTGGAGAACTATGCCGCCGCCCTGGACGAGGTGATCAGGCTCAAGCCCGCCGCGGCCCGGGGCCGGTACCTGAAGAAGGTCACGTTCACCACCAGCATGGGTCCCGGCATCCCGGTCGACCCCAGCAAGACACGCAGCCTCGCCGACGACCTCGCCCAAACCCCCGCCTGACTCAGCCGGCGAGCTCGCCGCCACCACGCCTGACCCAGGCCGGCCGGGACGTTGTGGCATCGTGACGGTTATAACCGTGTCAGAGCCACATCGTTCCGGCCCGAAGAGGGACTCGGGCGACCCACCCGCGCCGCGCCCGCAGGCGCGATTTGAACCGGCGGCCTGTTGTCCGTAATCTGTAGGGGCCGAAGACCGCTGGATGCCGTCACGCCCGCGCGGCGGCCGAAGGCTCCGGCCGGGTCGCGAGATCCTGGCCGGGCATCCCGCGCAGGTGAGCTGAGCTGTACCGGCGAGCCCTGATAGGGCTGGCCGTACCGCCCCGTGCGCCTCGCGCTGGGGCGTTTTTGCTGTCTCCGGCTCGAACGCAGGAATCGTGCTACTACGCGAACCGGGAGGAGGCACATGGCTAACGCCGAGAAGGCAGCCGCCGTCGCCGAGCTCACCGAGCGGTTCAGGGACTCGTCCGGCGCGGTGCTGACCGACTACCGCGGGCTCACCGTGGCCCAGCTCGCCGAGCTGCGCCGGTCGCTCGGGGACAACGCCACGTTCGCCGTGGTGAAGAACACGCTGACCAAGATCGCGGTCACCGAGGCGGGACTGAACGAGCAGCTGTCGCAGCTGCTGACCGGCCCGTCGGCGGTCGCGTTCGTCGACGGCGACGTGGTCGAGGCCGCCAAGGGCCTGCGTGACTTCGCCCGGGCCAACCCGCTGCTGGTCATCAAGGGCGGCGTGCTCGACGGCAAGGCGATGAGCCCAGCGGAGATCATCAGGCTGGCCGACCTGGAACCGCGCGATGTGCTGCTGGCCAGGCTGGCCGGCGCCATGAAGGCGTCGCTGGCCGGCGCCGCCGCGACGTTCAGCGCGCTCCCGGTGCAGATGGCGCAGCTGGCCGAGGCACTGCGCACCAAGCGCGAGGCCGAAGGCGGGGACGCCCCCGCCCCGGCCGGTGAAGGCTGACGGACCCCACGCAAGCAATACGAGGAATAGAGGAAACCACCACCATGGCGAAGATGAGCAACGCCGATCTGCTTGAGGCGTTCAAGGAGATGACCCTCCTCGAGCTGTCGGAGTTCGTCAAGCAGTTCGAGGAGACGTTCGACGTCAAGGCGGCCGCTCCGGTCGCGGTGGCCGCTCCCGCGGCCGGCGGCGCGGCCGGCGGCGGCGAGGCCGAGCAGGCCGAGGAGCAGGACGAGTTCGACGTCATCCTCGAGGCCGCGGGCGACAAGAAGATCCAGGTCATCAAGGAGGTGCGCAGCCTGACCAGCCTGGGCCTCAAGGAGGCCAAGGACCTGGTGGACGGCGCGCCCAAGCTGGTGCTTGAGAAGGTCAACAAGGAGAGCGCGGACAAGGCGCGGGCCGCCCTGGAGGGCGCGGGCGCCACCGTCACGGTCAAGTAGCCGCCCGACCGCGCCAAGCCGGGCCCCGACTGCGGCAAGCCCGGCCCCGACCGCGGCAAGCCGGGCCAGGCACGGCGAGACCCGGCGTTCAGGCGACCGATGAGGACCTGAACGCCGGGTCTCGTTCGTCCGCGGCACGCGCCCCCGGCGCAGGCACGAAATAAACTGATACCCTGGTGTGTTATGCTTTACACCTACAACCGCATGTGGCGTCCGTCACGCAAGCAATCTGCCCAGAGTGTCCGGTTTGGACTTGACGTTTGGCCGCAGAAGAGCGATGCTGCGGAGCAACCGTGAATCTCATAGCAGCGTACACTTGACGAGTAGTGTGCCCTCCGGCTACACTGCGAGTTTGCGCTGCACTCTGACGTCCTCGGTTCCAACCTCGCGCAACGGGGTACTTGCCGCGGGGCGTTTGGCG
>JASHYW010000711.1 GCA_030042885.1 Streptosporangiaceae bacterium
CGGGTGCAATGGTATGAAGTCACTGGCGCCCAAAACAGCTTTTCCGGACGAAAGGCGCAGATCAGTGGCCACGCGGAAGGCAACTGCCCTGCTGGACAGCGACACGTTCGTGCCGGAAAGCTTCTGGTACAACGCAAAGCGCCGGCTGCTCGGCCCGCCCATGGTCAACGACCAGCTCCGCGAGCAGCGGCTGTCGAAAACACTCGCGCTCGGCGTGCTGTCGCCGGACGGCATCTCGTCCTCGGCCTACGGCACCGAGGAAATCCTCATCGGGCTGCTGCCGATCTTCGGCGTCGCCGCATTCGCCGTGCTCATCCCGATGACCGGGGTGATCTTGTTCGTCATGCTGCTCGTGGTGCTGTCCTACCGCGAGGTGGTCACGGTCTACACCCGGGCCGGCGGCTCCTACGTGGTGGCCAGGGAGAACTTCGGGCCGCGGATCGCCCAGGTGGCCGCCGTGGCGCTGCTGATCGACTACGTGGTGACGGTGGCGGTGCAGGTGGCGGCCGGCACCGCGGCCGTGGCCTCCACGTTTCCCGCCATCGGCCACTACAGCAAAGAGATTACCATCGGCATCATCCTGCTGATGTGCTTCGGCAACCTGCGCGGCATCCGGGAGGCGGGCAAGATCTTCGCGCTGCCCACCTACCTGTTCTCCGCTTCGATCATCCTGATGATCGTGGCCGGGCTGATCCGCTGGGCGGCCGGCACCCTGCCTCAGCAGAACGTGCACCAGATACACGGGCTCTACTCGATCGGCCCCGGCGCCTCGGCCTTCACGACGTTCGCGCTCATCTACGCGCTGCTGCGGTCGTTCGCCAACGGCGGCTCATCGCTGACCGGCATCGAGGCGGTCTCCAACGCGGTCAGCGCGTTCAAACCGCCCGAGGGCATTAACGCCCGCCGGGTCCTGGTGACGGAGGGCCTGATCCTCGGCACGCTAGTGGCCGGCATCTCCTTGCTGGCGTACCTGACCCACGCCGCCCCGTACAAGGTCGGCTATCCCACCGTGATATCCCAGGAAGCGGACATGGTGTTCGGCTCCGCCGGGCACTTCATGTTCTTCGTGGTGCAGGCGGCCACCGCGCTGATCCTCTATACCGGCGGCAACACCAGCTTCAACGGCTTCCCGTTCCTGACCAGCTTCGTGGCCGAGGACTCGTTCCTGCCCCGGTGGATGATGAAGCGCGGCCAGCGGCTGGTGTTCTCCAACGGCATCATCGTGCTCACCGTGCTGTCGGTGACGCTGATCGCGGTCGTCGGCGCCAACGTGAACGCGCTCGTCCCGTTCTACGCGATCGGCGTGTTCACCGCGTTCTCCATGGCCGGGTTCGGCATGGCGCGGTATCACACCAGGCGCAAGGAACCGGGCTGGCGGCACAAGCGGGTGATCAACTTCTCCGCCGGCGTGATGACCTCGATCGTGGTGGTGATCTTCGCAGTAGTGAAGTTCACCGAGGGCGCCTGGCTGATCCTGGTCATCTTCCCGATCCTGGTCTTCGCGCTGATCCGGCTCAACCGCCAGTACCGCGCGGAGGCGGGAGTCCTGGAGTACCTCGAGGGCCGCCGGACGGCAGGCGAGGCACCGCGCCAGCCGAACTACAGCCGCCGGGTGGTCATCGTCTTCGTGGACGACTTCGACCTGTCCACGATCGCCGCGCTGCGGTATGCCAGGAGCCTGCGGCCCACGTCGGTACGGGCCGTGCACTTCGTCATCGACACCGAGAAGGCGGAAAAGCTGCGCGCCGCCTGGCGGCCGGACCGCATGGTGCCGCTCGACTTCGTCGACTGCCCCGACCGCAGGCTGCCCCGCGCCGCCGGCGAGCTGGCCGGCCAGGAGGCCGAGACGCCGGGCACACAGGTGACCGCGATCCTGCCCCGGCGCAGCTTCTCGCCGCTGCTCGGCAGGCTGCTGCACGACCGCACGGCAGACAAGATGGCCGGCACGGTGAGCCGCATCCCGAACGCGGCCGCCGTCGTCATCCCGTTCGACGTGCAGAACCGGATCCACGTCCTGCAGGAGCGCCAGGCCGCCAGGGAAGGAAAGCCCGGGCAGGCCGTGCTGGCCGCGGCCGACGGCGGGCAGGCCGGCATAACCGCGCTCTCGGTCCAGCGGCCGGCCCCGACGGCAGAAACAGCGGCGGCGAGCCAGGCTGGCGACCTGGTCCGGGACCAGGCCAAGCCGCGCGGCGTGCCGTGGCCGGGCAGGCGCAAGGGCCCCGCGGACCCCCCGCCCGCAGGGGCGCCCGGGCAACTGCCCGGGGCCGGCACGTACGACCGGCCCATACCGCCGCCAGGCGTCGAGCCGATCGGCTCCCTGCGCCAGCCGGGCCGGGCCACCGTGGAAGGCCGGGTTCGCGTCCTGGAGATCCGGCCGGTGGAGCAGAACTCGGTGCTGGTGGCCGAGATCTCCGACTCGACCGGGGACCTGACCGCGATGTTCTACGGCCGGTCCAGGATCCCCGGCCTGATGTGCGGCTCCAAGGTCAGGTTCCGCGGCTCGGTGGGCTTCAGGGAGGGCGCCCCGGTCATGGTCAACCCCGCCTACGAGCTGCTCGTCCCCGGCACCCCGGGCAGCCCGCCTGGCGAGGGTTAACTCGCCGGCCGCAGGCATTGCGCGGGTACTGCCTACTAGGTAGTAATGAACAAGGGGCACGCCCTGGTCCGTGCCGCCGAGGAGGCCACCGTGAGCGCCATCCGGTACCGGCTGGCGAGCATGGGCCATGCGGCCCGTGCCAGCGGCCGGTGGCCCGCAGGGCTTTCCGGATGGCGCAAACGTCTGAAGGAGGCTCCGTGAGCACCTACGACCTGTACACCACGCCGGTGGACCCGGGCACCTGGGACGTTCCCGCGGCCGGGGCCGCGCGGTTCTCCTGGGAGTACGGCAACGGGCGGCAGCGGCTGGTCGACCTGTACCAGCGGGGCAAGGACAAGCAGTGGGACGCCACCAAGCGGATCGACTGGTCGCTGCCCGTCGACCCGTCGAACGTGATGGAGACCTCCGAGGAGCTCAATCCGATCTACGGGTCGCGGCAGTGGGAGCTGCTGTCGGAGGCCGACCGCGACGAGCTCGGCCAGCATCTGGGGTCCTGGCTGTTCAGCCAGTTCCTGCACGGCGAGCAGGGCGCGCTCACCGTGGCCGCGCGGATCGTGGAGTCAGTGCCCGACCTGGACTCCAAGTTCTACGCCGCCACCCAGGCCATGGACGAGGCCCGGCACGTGGAGCTGTTCCAGCGGTTCGTCCGCGACAAGATCGGGATGTACTACCCGATCAACGCCGACCTGGCCAAGCTGCTCGGGGACGCGCTGAGCGATTCCCGCTGGGACATGCCCTACCTCGGCATGCAGGTGCTGATCGAGGGGCTGGCCCTGGCGGCGTTCGGGGTGCACCGCGACATCACCGGCAACGCCCTGGTGAAACAGGTGCTCGCCTACGTCATGCAGGACGAGGCCCGGCACGTCGCGTTCGGGCGGCTGGCGCTGCGTGACTACTATGCGCAGCTGACCGCGGCCGAGCGCGCCGACCGCGAGGAGTTCGTGGTCGAGGGCTGCTACCTGATGCGCAACAGGTTCCGCGCCCAGGAGGTCTGGGAACGGCTGGGCTTCGACGTCGAGGAGTGCCTGGAGTTCACCGAGCACTCGCCGATGCAGCAGGCCTTCCGCGCGCTGCTGTTCAGCCGGATCGTCCCGTGCGTCCGGGACATCGGGCTATGGGGCGAGAAGGTCCAGCGGGCCTACACCGACCTGGGCGTGCTCGACGCGGCAGACTCCGACCTGGAGGCCCTGATGCGCGACGACGAGGACATCGCCGAGCGGATCGAGCGTGAGCACACGGCCGAATTCGCCGCCCGCAAGGCCGAAGTCGACGCCGCCATCGCCGCGGCCGAGGACTAGCTTCTTCCCGCGAGCCCCATAAGCCCCGGCAAGCGTACCCGCATCAGCTGCAACGCGTCATACGGGACGGCTCAGCGCCACGAACCACATCGTGTGACAACCACGTGGTCAGGTGCACGTCGCCGCGACAGCGACGTTGCTGCGGCCGGGAACCTGAGACCGGCCGTCATCCTAGTCCGCCGCTGGTCCGGGGCTGGTCAGCGGGGACTTTTGACCTATCTGTCCGGTACGAACGGCATCTTGCGGATGGTGACGGGGGGCGCGCATGTTCGGGTCATGACAGCGCTTGGCATTTTTCTTACCATCGTTTTGGTCCTGCTTGCCGTGGCCCTGGCGGTGCTGCTGGCAGTCAAGACCGTCTGGATCATCCCGCAGGCACGGGCAGCGAACGTGGAGCGGCTCGGCCGGTACCGCAGGACCTTGGCGGCCGGGCTGAACTTCGTCGTGCCGTTCCTGGACCGGGTCAAGCCGCTGATCGACCTGCGCGAGCAGGTGGTGTCGTTCGAAGACCAGCCGGTCATCAC
>JASHYW010000712.1 GCA_030042885.1 Streptosporangiaceae bacterium
CTGCCGGGGGAGCGGGAGATCGCCGAGCGCAGGTCCTCGGGCGGCGGCCTGACCAACCCCGAGTTCGCCCTGCTGCTCGCGCACACCAAGATCTCGGCCGGCGAGGAAGTCCTGGCCTCCAGCCTGCCGGACGACCCGTACCTGCGCCGGGTGCTTGAGGCATACTTCCCCACCCTGCTGCGGGCCAGGTTCGCGGACCGGATGATGTCGCATCGGCTGCGTCGCGAGATCATCACCACCTCGGCGGTCAACGAGATGGTCGACACGTCGGGCACCACGTTCTTGTTCCGGCTGATCGAGGAGACCGGCGCGTCCGTGCCCGACCTGAGCCGGGCCTGGCTGGTGGCCCGCGAGGTGTTCGGCATGCCGGCCTTCTGGGCCCAGGTCGAGGAACTTGACGGCCAGGTCGACCTCGCCGGCCGCATCACGCTGCTGCTCGAGGGCCGCAAGCTCACCGAGCGCACGGCCAGGTGGCTGCTGCACAACCGCCGCCCGCCGTTCGATATCCAGGCCACCGTGGACTTCTTCGCGGACGGGGTACGCGCCGTGCGCAACGGCCTGCCCAAGCTGCTCACCGGCCGGGACCTGTCCGGGTTCGAGGAACGCAGGGAGTCCTACCTGGTCCTGGGCGTGCCCGCGGATCTGGCCGAGCGGGTCGCGGCCATGGTGCCGACGTACTCCGCCTTCGACATCGTGCAGGTCGCCTCCGCCACCGGGCAGCCCATCGAGGAGACCGCCGACGTCTACTTCGACCTGGCCGACCGGCTGCAGATCACCCGGCTGCGGGACCGCATCACCGCGCTGCCCCGCGAGGACCGCTGGTCGACCATGGCCCGCGCGGCCCTGCGTGACGACCTGTACGCCGCGCACGCCTCGCTGACCCAGGACGTGCTCGGGGTCAGCGGTTCGGGCCTCCCGAGGACGCCCGAGGAGCGGCTCGCGGCCTGGGTCTCGCGTAACGAGGCGGCGGTCGCGATGGCCACCCAGATGCTCGGCGAGATCTGGGAGAGCGAGCGCTTCACGTTCACCACCTTGTCGGTGGCGCTGCGGGCCATCCGTACCCTGGTCGCGGCCAGTTCCCTGCCCCAGGCCTAGTGTTATGTGAAGTTCGCGTTATGCAAAGAACCCGCTGTGGTTGCTGGCCGCTCACCTGCACCGTGCTTGCCGGATGCTCGCACAGGCCAGGAAGGCCTGCCCTCGCGAGCCGGTTTTGCATAACGCTCCTAATAGGCGTGCCCGTAGGTTGGGCCGCCGTCGGCCCCGATGATCTGCACCTTCGCGTTCTGGGCGGTCGCCGGCGGGTCGACCGCCGCGTACTCGAAGGTCCAGTTCGCGATCACCTCGTGATAGGCGATCTCGGTGGGGGCGGCGAGCAGCGGGACGAAGTTAGGGGGCACCGGAATCGGTGAGCCGCTCACCAGCCCGGGGTGCTCGGTGGTCGTCTCCAGGTACATCGAGTACAGGACCAGGGCCCCGCCGTCGGCGGTGCGCAGCTCGAACTGCGGGAAGGGGGAGCCCTCGAGCAGCCACTGGTACACCAGGCCCCGCGCCGTGGCCGCGCTGGCCTGCGCGTTCTGCGTCGTGTACAGCCCCGTGGTCAGCGGCCCGCTGCCGATCACCGCCGCGGCCGCGCTCGCCGGGCCGTCGTCGACCACGGCGGCCTGCGTCGCCCCCAGCACGTCGGGCCGCAGCAGCAGGTCCGGGTCGTTGGTGCGGACGCCGATGGCGTACCCGTCCTTGTCGCGGGCGATGGCCGGCAGCGGCTGATCGAGCTCCGCCGACCCGTCGAGCGTCCAGGGCAGGCCCTTGTTGTGCTCGAACACCATGATCGTGTTGACCGCGGCTCCCGGCTGACCGTTCACCACGGCCGCCCTCGGGACGGCCACCATGAACCACTGCGGGTACCCGGCCAGCGCCGGCACGTAGAAGACCGGCTGGCCGTACCGGTACCTCGGGACCGGCGTGCGCGCCGTGGCCAGGGCCGTGTACTGGCTATGCGCGATCAGCCACTGCGCGTACGCGACGTGCTCCTCGCCCTGGGTCTCGTTCCCCTGGGCCGCGGCCACGTCGCTGGCCGCGAGGTAGGAGCTGTAGGCGGCCTCGGCGTCCGCAAAGGTCAGGCTGTGGTCGCTGCCGGTGGCCGCGCTCGCGGTGGCCGCCGCCGGGGTACATCCCGCGGCGGCCAGCATGGTCACGGCGGCCAGCGCGGCCGACCCGAGGACTCCCACATAGCCGGCCGCGGCGCGGGTCCGCGCCGGTGTCCGTCTCCCCCTGCGCATCCTCACGCTAAGGCAGGATACCGGTTTCGCTCTCTAGCTTTTGCCCGCTCGCCTCCGGGGCGCTCTGTCCTCCCGTTCGCCTCCGGGCCCCCACCCACCTTCCCATCCCCTTCACTGCGGCTCCTTTCCTCCTCGCTCCTTCGTCGCCCTGGGGTGGGCTTGGGGGAAGAACACAGTCCAGTTGCCGCCCGGCCCTTTGGCTCGCGGGGGACGGTCCAGGGAACGCCGCGCCCCTTTGGCTCGCGGGGGGATATCCGGGCTGCGCCGGGCGCACTTTCGCTCGCGTAGGCTTGCCAATATGGCAGGTACCGATCCCGCCGAACAGATCGCGGCACTGACGTCCAAGCTCGACAGCATCGAGGCGGTGCTCGATCCCGGCGCCATGCAGAAGGAGGCGGAGGGCTTGCGCGAGCAGGCCGCCGACCCCGGCCTGTGGGCTGACCAGGATCGGGCCCAGAAGGTGACCCGCCGGCTGTCTTACCTGGAAGCCGAGCTGGCCAGGCTGGCCGGCCTGCGGCAGCGGCTGACCGACACCGCGGTGCTGTTCGACCTGGCCGAGAGCGAAGACGACCAGCCCACCCGGGACGAGGCGGCCCGCGAGCTTGCCGCCTTGCGCAGCGAGATCGACCAGCTCGAGGTGCGTACCCTGCTGAGCGGCGAATACGACGCCAGGGAAGCCCTGATCTCGATCAACGCCCAGGCCGGCGGCGCGGACGCCGCCGACTTCGCAGAGAACCTGATGCGGATGTACCTGCGCTGGGCAGAGCGGCACAAGTACCCGACCGAGGTGTACGACACCTCCTACGCCGAGGAGGCGGGGATCAAGTCCACCACGTTCGCGGTGAACGCGCCCTA
>JASHYW010000713.1 GCA_030042885.1 Streptosporangiaceae bacterium
TCGGCTCCCCGGCCTGAACTCGTGAGACCCGTCACGGTACTGTGGGACGCCAGCTTGTTGGCCACCCGAGGGGAGTGAATCATGCGACTGAGCGCGCGTAACCAGATCCCGGCCACGGTCACGGCCATCACCGCAGGCGAGGCGATCGCGAACGTCGAGCTCGACGCCAACGGTGTGCGCCTGGTGGCATCGATCACCGTTGAGGCGGTCCGCGATCTCGGCCTGGCCGTGGGAACCCAGGTCACCGCCGTGATCAAGGCGTCCGAGGTGATCCTGGCCGTTGGCGACTGATGCCAGCAGGCGGCTGCGGCAAGTGTGCTCATACCCATAGCAGCGCGGGCACACCGCTACGTCGACGCCGGGCACAAGAGAGGGAAAGTAGTCGTCACGGTAGGACCTGTGACGCAAGGATCCGGATCTGCCATCGTGGGGGAATGCAGACGGAAGGCACGGAAGCCATGAGCAATCTAGCCGTCGAGAGTGCCCCTGATATTGCGGCGGCAGCATACGAGGCTGCCTGCGGGCAGGTCGTTTACATCACCGAGCACGGCAACCGTGTCGCCGGTATCGTGCCCCTGGAGCTAGCTGCGATCCTCGAAAGGCTTACCACTGACGAATTCGACGAACTAGCTGCCGCGGCCAGCCTGGCCGGGCTGACCAATGCGGCCGCGTTGATGGAGGATCTTGCCGATCGGGCAGGCGTGCTGGAGTCACGTGCCGAGCCCGGCGCCGGCGTTCCGTGGGAGCAGCTCAAGGTTGAAGCAAGCGTAAGCTACCGGATCACCTGGAGCGAGAAAGCGAGCAAGCACTTCCGCCAGCTCGACAAGCCGGTCAAGAAACGGGTCGTCGGCACCGTAAACGACCTCGCCGAGAACCCCCGGCCAGCAGGCGTGAAACCTGTTGTCGGCCTTCCTGGCGTCTTCCGGGTCCGGGAAGGCCACTGCCGCGTCTTGTACGCCGTTGACGACGATCGCCGGACGATCTGGATCGAGGACGTGCGGCACCACAGCACGGTGCACGGTGGCCACTGACGCCAAATCCGTCTCAAGGAGCAGCACCGAGGAGGGAACGCATACCGCACAGGTCCGGGGAACCGCGGTTGACAGCCTTAGCTAATCAAATTAGCTTTATAGCTATCGAGATTAGCTACGGAGGTTGGCATGACCGAGTTCCTGAACATCGAGGGCGGGCGGATCGCCTACGACGTGACCGGCAGCGGCCCGCTGGTGGTGCTCTCGCACGGCATCGGCGACCGTCGGCAGGCCTACCGGTTCCTGGCCCCCAAGCTGGCGCAGGTCGGCTACCGGGTGGTCAGCGCGGACCTGCGCGGGCACGGGGAGTCCAGCATGGGCTGGACGTCCGTCACCGGCACCGAGGCCATCACCCGCACCGACATCGCGGGCGACCTGCTCGCCTTGATCCGGCACCTGGGCGGACCCGAAGACTCCCAAGAGCCCGCGGTCATCGTCGGGCACTCCATCTCGGGCGGGGCGGCCACTATCGCCGCGGCCCTCGAGCCGGAACTGGTCAGCGGCATCGTCGAGATCAACCCGTTCACGAAGACGCAAAAGCTCAGCCTGGGCGGCCTGCTGCGGATCCGCCGTTACCGCCGGGGCATCTCCCGGCTGGCGGGCACGCAGATATTCCGCAGCCTGGGTATCTGGATGCGCTACCTCGACGTCGCCTACCCCAGCAAGCCCGCCGACTACGCCGACTACATGGCCGCGCTGGCCGCCAAGCTGCGCGAGCCCGGCCGGATGGCTGAGTTCATGAAGACGGGCAAGTCCACGCCCGCTGACGCAGGCGCCCAGTTGTCCAACGTCAGGTGCCCGGCCCTGGTCATCATGGGCACGCTCGATCCCGACTTCGCCGACCCCCGGGCCGAAGGCGACGCGATCGTCGCCGCCATGCCGTCCGGGCTGGGCACGGTCGCGATGGTCGACGGCGCCGGGCACTATCCCCACGCGCAGTGCCCCGACGAGGTTGCCGCGCTGGTGATTCCCTTCCTCAAGGAGCACGCTGGTGCCTAGGGCCGGGCTGACCGGTGACGACGTGGTGGCCTCGGCCGCCGGGCTGGCCGATGAGATCGGGTACTCCGGCGTCACTATGGGCCTGCTCGCCGACCGGCTCGGCGTCCGCCCCCCGTCCCTGTACAAGCACGTGGGCGGCCTAGCCGACGTGCAGCATCGCCTGGCCACCCTGGCCCTGACTGAGCTCGGCGAGGTGATCCGCGACGCCGTGCAGGGCAGGTCCGGGTTCGACGCGCTGGCCGCGCTACTGACGGCGGTCCGCGGTTATGTCAGCGCGCACCCGGGCCGCTACATGGCCACCATCGGCGCCGAGTTCGCCGGTCCCGACGACCCGCTGCTGGCCGCGAGCACCCGCGTGATCAACTCGATCTCCGCCGTGTTGCGCGGATACGGCATCGGCGACAGCGAGATGAACCATGCCATCCGTACCGTCCGCAGCACCATGCACGGCTTTGCGATGCTGGAGGCCTCGCGCGGGTTCCAGTGGGACGCCGATCCGGACCAGAGCTTCGAGTGGATGATCCGCTTCGTCGACCGCGGCCTGCGACCCGGCGTGAGCTAGCCGGGAATCCGCCTGCTACGCAGGCACCGGCAGATCAACGGCAGGTCAACCCGGTCCCACGGCTGCCGGTCGAGGAAGGCCCTGACCCTCCGGGAGAAGTCGGCCCGCTGGCCGGGGTCGAGCGTGATCACCCGGCTGTA
>JASHYW010000714.1 GCA_030042885.1 Streptosporangiaceae bacterium
GCCTGGCCACCGGTGACCGCCTGGTGACGGTTGAGCAGGTGAGCGATCCCAGGCCGGGCCAGCGTTTCGCGTTCATCATGGATACCCGGCTGTGCGATGCCGCGTTCGCGCTCGCCGACGGCGCGGACATGGTGGTGTGCGAGTCCACCTTCGCCGACACCGAGTCCGCGCTCGCGCGCGAGTACGGGCACCTGACCGCCGGGCAGGCCGGCCGGATCGCGGCCGAGTCCGGGGCGCGGCTGCTCGTGCTCACGCATTTCTCGCAACGCTATGAGCGCTGTGATGGCCAGCGGCTGGCCGCGCAAGCGGCGATGGCGTTCGGCGGCCCGGTCGTGCTGGCCGAGGATCTGGACCGGATCCCGGTGCCATCCCGGCATCCCCCAGCGACCTAGCCGGTCCCCTTCTTGCCCTGCTTGCCCTGCGCGCCTGCGGGCAGGGGAACCTTCAGCCGGTATTCCCGGGCCAGCCGGCGTTCCCGTGCAGGTCGTCGGCGCCGGAGCGGGCGGTGACGCCGGTGTGTCCGTTCCTGGCTGTCGGCGGGGTCGCTGCCAGGTCGGCCCGGGAGTAGGGTGCTGGCGTGGAAGGCAGGTCCGGCCAGCTCGCTTCCGATCTCATCGGGCGTGTTCGCGAGGCGGTCTCCGCAGGCGCGGGCCGGAATCGGTTTGTCGATCTGCTGGAGGCCGGCGGTGTTCCGCGGGACAGGCTGACCTGGCTGGCGGGTGAGCAGTTCCGCATCGTCGGCAGCGACCAGCGCAGTTTCGCGCTGCTCGCGGCCCGCTTCCCGGACCCGCCTGCCGGTGAGATGTTCTTGTCCCTGGCGCAGGGTGAGCTGCGCGCGCTGCGGCTGCTGGCTGATTTCGCCGCCGCGCTGGGCTGGGGAGAGCGGGATCTGCGGGCCTACGAGCCGCGGCCGCTGGCGCAGGCCTACCCGGCGTATCTGGCCTGGAGCGCGTTGTTCGGCACCTGCAGCGGAGTCGCGCTGGCGATGCTGGCCAACCTGGAGGAGTGGGGCGGTTATTGCGCCCGGGCCGCCGAGGCGCTAGTGACTCGCTACGACCTGTCCGAGCGGGCTGTCGGGTTCTTCCGGTTCTTCGCCGGGCCAGCGCCGGGCTTCACCGAGCAGGCGACGTCCGTCGTCGCCGCTGGGCTTGCCGCAGGCGAGGATCCGCAGCAGGCGGTGCGGGCGGCCCTGGCCCTGCATGCGTACGAGATCGCCTTCTGGGACGCGCTGGCCGACGGTATTGGCTGATCGCCATCACCGCGATGAGCGCGGCGATCACGAACGCAAAATAGCCGCCCTACCTGCGTCGGCACGGCCGTCTGAACTGCGCGCTGAACTGGCATTCCTGCGTGAGCGGCCTGGCCGGGCATTTCCTGCCGGCCCCTCGGAGGAGCCCAGCCCGGCGATCCTGGGAGACGTGACTGCGGCGCCGCCCGGTGCCTTGATCAAGACCCGAGCGACAGAGTGCGCTGCACTTCGTAGTCGATCGCGTCCATCGAGATGGTGATCGATCGCGCGGCGAACAGCAGCCCGCCGAGAAGTATCACGGTCCCGGCCAGCACCAGGACCAGGGAAGCGGTCCCGGCCGCTCCGGAGCTCGCCGTGACGGCGATGCCGATGGTGATCACGCTCAGCACCAGCACGGCCACCCCTGCGTAGATGAGCAGAACGGCGTTGTGCAGCAGGCGGTGGCGCCGCAGGAGCCTGGGCAGCTGGGTGTCGATCTGGGTCAGCCGCTCCCGGCCACGGGGCGGCAGCTCGGCAGCCGACAGCAGCGTCCCGTCGGCGCGGGTCAAGATCTCCAGGCGTTCATGGTCCATGGCACGCATGCGGTCGTTGACCGAGCCATACATCGTCAGCAGGGCACCGGACAAGATCGCAGCCGTCGTGATGAGCACCACCGGCGCCACCATCGCCTGGACTGCCGTGACGGCGATCGGGTTCATCAGCCCAGCCTACGAGAGCCCCGGCCCAGGTCACGGACCACTTGCGATCTTCGCAGGTGGTGGTTCGGTGGTGACGCTTGAGCCGCTCGTTTGCGTCGGCCCGGTCGCCTGCCGTGGTTACGCGGTGATCGCCCGGGACATCGCCAACCTGACGGCGGCGCTGGAGCAGCGGCCGCACCTGGAGGCCTTCCTGCCCGCCGTAGCCCCGAGTGGCCTTGGCTTCATGGCCGGTAGCTCCGAGGCGGCCAACGAGTACTACCCGTCCTACCAGGAGTACTTGTCCGCGGTCGCCGACGCCCTGCACGTAGGGCCGCGCCGCCGTATGCGGCCACTGGCCTTCGCGAGGTTATGACACAAGGCGCCTTTCCTGGTTTAACCTGGGTTATGGCCGACTACGTCCCCCCGCTTCGTGACATCAGATTCGTCCTCGAGCAGCTTGTCGACCTTGACGGCTTGTCCAAGCTCGAGGCCTACGCCCACGCCGATCCCGAAACCGTGCTGGGGGTGATCGAGGAAAGCGGGCAGTTCATGGCCGAGGTGGTGGGCCCGATCAACCGGGTCGGTGACACCGTCGGCAGCACCCTGGACGCCGAGGGCAACGTCACGACCCCGCCCGGGTTCAAGGAGGCGTACGAGCAGTACGTAGAGGCCGGCTGGGGGTCGGTCCCCTTCCCCGCCGAGTTCGGCGGCGGCGGGTTCCCGTGGCTGGTCGCGGTCGTGATGCAGGAGATGATGGCCTCCGCCAACATGGTGTTTTCCCTGTGCCCGCTGCTGACCCAGGGCGCCATCGACATGCTGGCCCAGCACGGCAGCCCGGACCAGCAGGCCACCTACGCGGAGAAGATGGTGACCGGCGAGTGGGCCGGCACCATGAACCTGACCGAGCCCCAGGCCGGCTCCGACCTCGGGGCGGTACGTGCCAAGGCGGTGCCGGCCGGCGACGGCACGTGGTGCATCACCGGCCAGAAGACCTTCATCACCTTCGGCGAGCACGACCTGGTCGGCAACATCATCCACCTGGTCCTGGCCAGGGTTCCCGACGCGCCCCCGGGGACCAGGGGGATCTCGTGCTTCATCGTTCCCAAGTACCTGGTCAACGACGACGGGTCGCTGGGCGACCGCAACGACCTGCGGTGCGTGTCGATCGAGCACAAGCTCGGGATTCACGCGAGCCCGACATGCGTCATGTCGTACGGAGATGCCGGCGGGGCGGTCGGCTACCTGATCGGCGAGGCCAACCAGGGTATGCGCTACATGTTCACCATGATGAACACGGCCCGGCTCTCGGTCGGCCTCCAGGGCCTGTCTATTGCCGAGCGTGCCTATCAGGATGCCCTGCGTTACGCCCAGGCGCGCAGGCAGGGCCGGGCCGTCGGCGCCCCGCCGGGTGAGCAGTCGCCCATCGTCGAGCACCCCGATGTGCGGCGCATGCTGCTGACCATGAAGGCCTATATCGAGGCGATGCGAGCGCTCCTCTACACCAACGCGGTCTCGATCGACCTGGCCCGGTACCACCCCGACCGGGCGGAGCGGGAGGCCCGGCGGGAACTAGTCGACCTGCTGACGCCCATCTCCAAGGCGTGGTGCACCGACCTCGGCGTGGAGCTGACCTCGATCGGCCTGCAGGTTC
>JASHYW010000715.1 GCA_030042885.1 Streptosporangiaceae bacterium
CCGCCCGGTGCGCTCGGCAACCGCCACGGGGCGGCCTGCCAAGGACGCGGACGACATTGATGTCGAGCCCGGCGATGACACCGACCTCGACCTGGACCCAATTTCCGATGCCGAGGTGGTGAGCCTCGAGGCGGAGGCCGCCGCGCTCACCGAGGCCGATCTTGATGACCAGACGCCCGCCATGGGCGACTCGGTGCACACCTATCTCAAGTCCATTGGCCGCACCAGCCTGCTCACCGCCGAGCAGGAGGTGGACCTGGCCAAGCGGATTGAGGCCGGGCTGTTCGCCGAGCACAAGCTGGAGACCGCGACCGGGCTGGACGAGGACTACCGGCGTGACCTCGAGATGGTCGCAGAGGACGGGCGGCGCGCCAAGGCGCACATGCTCGAGGCGAACCTGCGCCTGGTGGTGTCGGTAGCCAAGAAGTACAGCGACCGGGGCCTGTCCCTGCTGGACGTGGTGCAGGAGGGCAACCTGGGCCTGATCCGGGCCGTCGAGAAGTTCGACTACACCAAGGGCTACAAGTTCTCGACCTACGCCATGTGGTGGATCCGGCAGGCCATCCAGCGCGGCTTCGCCGACTCGGCCCGGACCATCCGGCTGCCGGTGCACGTGCTCGAGATGCTCAGCAAGCTGAGCCGGGTCGAGCGTGACATGCATCAGCGCCTGGGCCGGGAGCCGACCCCGGAAGAGCTCGCCGTCGAACTGGACCGGACGCCGGACCAGATCGAGGAGCTGCTGCGCACCAGCCGCCAGCCGATCAGCCTGGATTCCACGATCGGCGAGGACGGCGAGACCAGCATCGGCGACCTGATCGAGGACGTGGACGCGCCCGAGGCGTCGGAGCTTGTCGACCGTCAGCTGATGGCGGAGCAGCTGCGTTCCGCGCTTGACGCGCTGACGCCGCGCGAGGCGACGATCATGGCCATGCGGTTCGGGCTGTATGACGGCAACCCGCACACGCTGGACGAGATCGGCCGTGCGCTCGGCCTGACCCGCGAGCGGATCAGGCAGCTCGAGAAGCAGTCGCTGTCGAAGCTGCGTCATCCGAGCCGGGCCCAGCCGCTGCTGGACTTCGCCAGTTGACTACGGTCTTAGCTTCACCTCCCGGTCCGAAGTGCCGGGCCTGACCTCCCACCAGGCCCGGCAGTGTTGACGAGGGGGGACGACCCCCTTCAGACTCCCCCGATCATGGGGGGCTGCCCGCCCCCCATGTCCCCCTGGGCCCCCGGGACGGCCTACGGCCGCCGGGGGCTTTTGCGTAGTCTCTGGTTATGAGCGGTACTACGGTCAGGCGGCGGGTGCTGCGGGCAGCGGTGACAGGCGCCGCGGAGCACCGGGCCGACTTGCTCGCGGTCGAGGAGCCGCTCGAGATCAGGGTGGACGGCGAACCGCTCACGGTGGCGATGCGCACTCCGGGCGACGACATCGACCTGGCGGCCGGCTTCCTGTTCACCGAGGGCCTGCTCGGCGGGCTCGACGAGGTGCACGAGATCCGCATGTGCGACGAGAACGTGGCGGCGGTGACGGCCAAGCCCGGGCACGCGCTGCGCTATCAGGACGCGGACGCTGCCGGGTCGGCCAGGAAGTTCCTCATGACCAGCGCCTGCGGGGTATGCGGCAAGGACCGCATCGAGGCGGTGCGGGTCCGGTCCACCTTCGATGTGTCCGCCGATCCGGTGCGGGTCTCCCCCGCCGTGCTGGCCGCGCTGCCCGACCGGCTCAGGGAAGCGCAACGGGTGTTCAGCCGGACCGGCGCCCTGCACGCGGCCGGCCTGTTCACCGCGGACGGCACGCTGCTGGTCCTGCGTGAGGACGTGGGCAGGCACAACGCGGTAGACAAGGTGGCCGGCTGGGCGCTGCGCTCCGGCCTGCTGCCGCTGAGAAGCCACATCCTGCTGGTCAGCGGCCGCGCCTCGTTCGAGCTGGCCCAGAAGGCGATCATGATGGGGGTACCGGTGCTGGCGGCCGTGTCCGCGCCGTCCTCGCTGGCCGCCTCCCTGGCCGACGAGGCCGGCCTGACCCTGGTCGGGTTCCTGCGCGGCACCACCATGAACATCTACGCCGGCGCTCACCGAGTGAGCCGCTAATCGGCCCTGGCCACCTGGTAGAGGTCGATGCCGTCGGCCGAGACCTCATGGGTCAGCTGCCCGCGGATGGTCAGCACCTCCAGGTGGGCGGCGGTCTCGTTGGCCGCCAGGAACTGGCTCACCGGGTCCAGCTCGCTGAACAGGCGCTGCCGCCGGGTCCACTTGATGGCCTTGGCCACCTCGTACGCGGTGGCGTGCCCGGCCTGCACGGCCTGGCGTGTCTCGGCCAGGCGAAGGTCATGGTGGGCGAGTAGCTCGTTGACCCGGTCATGGGTACTGCCGGTGACCGGCCCGTGGGCGGGCAGCAGCCGCGAGTCCGGCAGCGCGAGCGTGCGCCGCAGCGAGCTCAGGTAATCGCTCAGCGCCAGCCGGTGCGGGGCGGCCTCGAACCCGATCGAGGGAGTGATGTGCGGCAGCACGTGGTCGCCAGAGAACATGATCTTGGCCGCGGCGTCATGGAAGACGACATGGCCTCGGGTATGGCCGGGCGTGTGGACGGCCCGCAGTGTCCGCGACCTCAGGTCAAGCTCCGTCCCGTCGGCCAGCCAGCGGTCGGGTTCCTCCCACTCGGTGAACCTCGGCACGCCGCGCCGAGCCTGTACGGCAGCGAGGACCGCCCCTAGCTCGTCCGCGCCCAGCCGGTGCAAGTCCCCGCCGAAGATCCGGTGGCTGCGGCCGTGGGCCATGTCGTGCAGCGCCGCGATGTTGGCGCGCTCGCCGTCGCCCAGCGTGATCACGCTGCGGAGGGTCTGCCGAAGCTCCACAGCGAGGGAGTAGTGATCGATGTGGATGTGGGTGATGAAGAAGTTCCGGATATCGCCCAGTTCGTAACCGATCTGCCGCAGGCCCTTGGTGAGCTGTTCCCTGGCCCGGACCAGGGCGATGCCGGCGTCGATGAGGTCGACTCCCTGGTCGTCGGCGATCACGTAGACGTTAACCGCCTTCAGCCCGTCCATCGGCAGCAGCAGCGGGATCCGGTACACAGCGCCGCCGAGATCCTCGACTCCCGGCTCGGTCCAGGCATGCCGGTCAGCCGCGGACATCGCTCATCGTCACTGACCCTTCATTCCTGCGGACCGGACCCCTTCTCTCGCGGTCCTTACTACTGCTAAGTAACCATATAGGAGGGCGGCATGTTTCCTGCCTCCAGATGGTAGGTCAGGCCGGGAAGGCCGTATCCGGCTGGGTCAGCACCACCAGGCATCGCTCGATGGCCAGCTCGAAGACGGCCTCCTGGTCGAAGCCTGGTGAACAAGGCGGGCACCTGGTACCTGGTGGCATCGCTCGCGGACACCGGGGAGTCCCGGGTCCTCCGCGTCTTCCGGGCCGGGCGCATCACCTCCGAGGCGCTGCGCCATCGGGACGGCCCGCTCGCGGGGGCCTGCGGGCGGGCCGGCAGCTTCCTGTGCGGCTGGTGCGGGGAACCACCCGGCCCGCCGTTCGCACCCCAGCAGTGACGTCCGCCGCGCTTACCGATGGACGCTATGGGCTTTCCTCGACCCGAGCCGGTGCCTCGTCATGGTGCGAATGCGCCGGCGCAGCGAATTGAGCAGGATGGCGGCAACTAGTGTTATCACGGTGACTGCGACCGGAGAAGAGAAGCCGAGAATCAGGACCGCAAGCTGGAACAGTGCCACGCCGATGGCACTGATCATTACCGTAGCGGCCGCGCAGGCCAGTCCCCGTTGAAGCATTTCGCACCCCTTTGTGCGCCTGCTGTCTTATCTACAGTTCCAGGTTAGGTAGCAAGCGGTACGGGATCGTTACGGCAGCCTGAACTTGTGGCTGCGCGCGCCATGTGCGGTGATGTGAGTCACCGCGGCAGGCGTACCGCCGACGCCCTGTTCGGCCGGGAGGAGCCCGCAGGCCACCCGAGACCGCTGAGCAGACACTGGCTGCGCTGCATCACCTTGTGTGATCATATCCGGCCATGCTGCGGCGCGTCCCCGGATCGAAGCTTCTTGAGCAATGTGCAGGCACGCCCGTTTGCATGTACATATGCATTTGCATTTGCTTTGTTAGGCGAGATCACGCGTTCCTGACGGGTGTGAAGAACGGAAAGCCCGGCGACCTGTACCCACACGGCATCGGCAGCGTCACATTACTGCGAAGTGGCTACAAATAGTGTCCTGATAGTACGGCTGCGCGATGATAGTGTCTGCATGTGCACCGCGTCCGACGGTCTCGCCGGGTCGGCACGGTGGCGGCCGCTCAGCATGGCAGGGCGGCCGCGTGGCATCACTACATCGGCTCTCGGAGTGGGGATGAGCACGGTTCAGCCGGACAGCGAACCGCCTGCCGACACCTCGGGCCCGACCGTGCCGCGCATGATCCTGGGCAACCAGCTGCGCCGATTCCGCGAGGCGGCCGGGGTCACGCCCGACCGGGCGGGGTATGAGATCCGGGCGTCTCGGTCCAAGATCAGCCGACTGGAAAACGGCCGGGTCAGGTTCAAGGAACGGGACGTGGCCGACCTGCTCGCCCTGTACGGGATCACCGACGAGGAGACCTGTTCTCGCGTGCTGGCGCTCGCCCGGCAGGCCAGCGCCCCGGGCTGGTGGTCGAAGTACGGCGACATCATGACGGACTGGTTCGAGGAGTACCTGGGCCTGGAGGCAGCCGCCTCGATCATCCGCACGTTCGAGCTGCAGTTCGTGCACGGCCTGTTCCAGACCGAGGACTACGCTCGCGCCGTCACCCTGCTCGGTAACATGGCCGCGCCCGCGGAGGAGATCGACCGGCGAGTGAGCCTGCGGCTCAAGCGACAGGACCTGCTCACGGGCCCCGAGCCGCCGCAAGTGTGGTCGGTCATCGACGAGGGAGCGCTGCGGCGCCTCGTGGGCGGCCGCGCGGTGATGAGGGCCCAGCTGAGCCGGCTCATGGAGGTCGCCGATCTGCGTCATGTCACGGTTCAGGTTGTGCCGTTCAGCCGGGGCGGGCACGCCGCCGCGGGCGGGTCGTTCACCGTGTTGCGCTTCGGCGACGCCGACGTGCCGGACATCGTCTATCTCGAGCAGCTCACGAGCGCCCTCTACTTGGACAAACGCGAGGACGTCGACCATTACCTGGCGGTCATGAACCAGCTCAGCGCCGAGGCCCTGACCCCTGCCGAGACCGCGCGCTTCCTGGCCGAGATCATCCGGGAGACGTGATGCCAGGGTGCGGCAGCCAGGGCAGACGGTCGGTGGCGGCGACGGCGGCGACCACCGCCGCCGCCGCGCATGCGGCCAGCGCGAGTTCCGGGATCGTCCGCACCGCCAGGGCCAGCAGAAGGACACGGTGACGATGGCGGTCAATGAGATGCTGGCCCCGGTCCGGGCGCGCCGCGCCGAGTATGCACGAGATCTCGGCTACGTCCGGCGGGTGCTGCGGGACGGTAACGAGCGCGCCGAGGCGATCGCCGCGGCCAGGTTGGATGAGGTCAGGCCGGCCATGGGCATGCGCTACTGACCTGCGGCGGTCGGCACCGGGTCGTGTGGCAGGGTAGGTCTGTGGTGTCGGCGTCGGGGACGGATCTGGTCGTGTCACTGCGGCAGGCCGGGGTGGCGCGCGGCGATCTGGTCGGCCTGGCCGTCTCCCCCGACCGCGGACTCGGGCTGGCGGCGGATGGCGGCGGATGGTGGATGCGGCCGGGCACCGAGGCGGTGACCGCGGTCAAGCGGGCGGACCAGGCGCTGCGGCCGCGGTGGGTGGTGTGGTCGGGCCAGACTCTGGCGTACCTGACGGGCTGCGGGGTCCGGCTGGCGACGTGCTGGGACATCACGGCGGCGCACCGGCTGCTGTTCGGCGGATGGCGGGCCGATCCCGGCCTGGCCTGGGCCCGGCTGCACGGGCTGGCCACGGACACGATGCCGGCCGACGGCCCCCTTGACCTGTTCGGGATGTCCGGCCCGGACGACGGCGACGCCGGCGATCCGGTGGCACCGGACGGGCACCTGCGGCCGGAGTGGGTCAGCGGCGGGTGGTCGGACAGCTCCGACCGCATCGGCCGCTGGGCGGAGCTGGCCCGCACGGTGGCCGGGTTGCAGCAGGCGGCGCTGGCCGGCCTGGCAGACCGGCCGATGGCGGTAGCCACGGCGCGCAGCGAGTCCACCGCCGAGCTGCTGTGCGCCGAGCTGTCGGCGGACGGGCTGCCGATGGACCGCGCGGCGGCGGAGCAGATCCTGGCCTCCTTGATCGGGCCCCGGCCGCGCAGCGAAGGCGAGGCGGCCGCCTCACGGGCCGCGCGTGACGCCGAGGTCCTGCGTTACGCCCCGGCCGGAACCACGGCCGACCTGCGCAGCCCGGCCCAGGTGCGGTCGCTGCTGGCCCGGATCGGCGTCGACGTCCCGGACACGCGGGCGTGGCGGCTGGCCGAGCTCCGCGACACCCATCCGCTGATCGGCGCCCTGCTCCAGTGGCGCAAGGCGGAGCGGATCGCCACCACTTACGGGTACGCGTGGCTGGATGAGAACCTCGGGGCCGACGGCCGTCTGCGTGGCGCCTGGAGCGGTTCTGACGGCGCGGCGGGCCGGATGACCGCGTCCGCCGGCCTGCACAACATGCCGGCTGCGATGCGCCGGGCGGTGGTAGCCGAGGCAGGGCACGTGTTCGTCCGCGCCGACCTGGGCCAGATCGAGCCTCGGGTACTCGCCGCGGTATCCGGGGACCAGGCGCTGGCTGCGGCCGCGCGGTCCGATGACATGTACGCCCCGGTGGCCGAGCAGCTCGGCCTGGACCGGCCCACGGCCAAGGTGGCGGTGCTCGGCGCGATGTACGGGCAGACCACCGGCCACGGCGCTCACGCGCTGCGCCGCCTCAACGCGGCCTACCCGGTCGCCATGGCCTACCTGGAGGCCGCCGACCGCGCCGGGCGGGCCGGGCGCGACCTGCGCACCTATGGCGGCCGCTTGATCGTGCTGACCCCCACCGAACCCCGGAATGCCAGCCAGGCCGCGGCCTACGGCCGTTACGCGCGCAACGCGATGGTCCAGGGCGCGGCGGCGGAGCTGTTCAAGATGTGGGCGGTGACCGTCCGGGCCCGGTGCCGGCGTCTCGGCGCGCGCATCGTGCTATGCCTGCACGACGAACTCCTGGTGCACTCCCCGAGCGAGCACGGTGGGGCCGTGTCGGCGATCGTGGAGGACTGCCTGCGCGAGGCGGCGCAGCGCTGGGCGCCCGGGTGCGGGGTCCGCTTCATTTCCGACACCACCATCGTCCGCAGCTGGTCAGACGCAAAGGGGTCGAGGGCCGCGGCGGTCCCCGCGGATCCGCCGCCGTAATCCGGCCCATCCGCGGGCCGAGTATGACATCCGCCGCCAGCGTGGGTCTCAAACACCAGCTCGATCGCCATCGGCCAATCTTACCGACGAGGCGCATCCCGGCCACGGTGCAGACACGGCGGGCGTTCAGCGTGGTCTTGGGCAGCGTCTTTGCCCGCCACGGTGGTGATGCCGTGTGGCCGTTCTCGGTGATGTACGGCGGCAGGCCCGGGGCCTGCTTGGACATGCCCAGCGAACCTCGGCGGGCGTATCCTGCTCACGCAGATCAAGGTCGCCAGGCGGGGACCCGAGGACGACTGGCGGCTCGTGCCGTTCGGCGAGGGCGAGGTGCCGGTCAGCCAGAGACTGGCGCTGCTCATGGACGGAGGTGGTCGGGTGACCCGCGGTTTCGGGATCGCCGGCACCGGGGTGATCGCGGCGATCCACGCCGAGGCCATCGCCCTGATCCCGGATGCCCGGCTGGTGGCGGTGACCGACGTCGCCGCCGACGCGGCCCCGGCCTTCGCCGCCGCGTGCGGCTGCGCGGCCGAGCCCGATCTCGGCGCGCTGCTGGCCCGCGGCGACATCGAGGTGGTGTGCGTGTGCGTGCCGAGCGGGCTGCACGCGGCCATCGGGGTCCAGGCCGCGGAGGCGGGCAAGCACCTGGTGGTAGAGAAGCCAATCGACGTCAGCCTGGACGCCGCGGACCGGCTCATCGAGGCGGCGCAAGCGGCCGGGGTGGCGCTGACCGTGATGTCCCAGCACCGGTTCGACGCGGGCCTCATCGAACTGAAGCGCCTGCTCGGCGACGGTGCCCTGGGCCGGCTCGTGCTCGGGGAGGCCAGCACAAAGTGGTACCGCAGCCAGGCCTACTACGACAGCGCGGGCTGGCGCGGCACCCACGCGATGGACGGCGGGTCGCTGATGAACCAGGGCATCCACTACCTCGACCTGCTCCGCTGGTGCATGGGCCCGCCGGTCGAGGTCATCGCGGTGTGCTCCACGCAGGCCCACCAGATCGAGGTAGAGGACACCGCGCTCGCGATCGTCAGGTTCGGCTCGGGCGCGGTCGGCACCATCTTGTCCAGCACCGCCGCCTTCCCCGGCTTCCCGCAGCGGCTGGAGATCACCGGGACCGAGGGCACCGTGACCGTTGAGGATGGCCAGATCGTCCGGCGTGCGTTCGGTGCCGGTGCCGACGCGGAGACGTCGGCCGGCTCCGGGGGCAGTGACCGTGCCGCCCCGTCCGGCCCGGCAGTCACGGGGTCGGACCCGGCGGCGCTGGATGTCGCCAGCCACGCCGCGCAGATCGCCGACCTGCTCGCTGCAGTCGACGGCGGCCGCGAGCCCGCGGTCAACGGCCAGAGCGCCCGCGAGGCGCTCGAGATCGTCTGCGCCGTCTATGAGTCCTCTCGCACCGGCCGACCGGTGATCCTGGGCCGATGACCGTCGTCCTGAGCGGGTTCGCCGACGAGATCTCCCCTGACCCGCGGATCCAGCTCGCGATCCTGGCATCCGAGTCCATCTCGCACCTCGAACTGCGCAGCGCGTGGTCGGTGAACGTCGCCGACTTCAGCGGCGAGCAGGTCGCCGCGTTCCGCGCGGTGCTGGATGACGCCGGGGTGCGGGTCTCCGCGATCGGCTCGCCCATCGGCAAGATCCCGGTCGCTGCGCCGCTGGCTCCCGAGCTGGAACGGATGCGCCGAGTGACCGACGTGGCCTGTGAGCTCGGTACCACGATCGTGCGCGTCTTCTCCTTCTTCGTTCCCGCAGGCGAGCCGCCGGAGCGTCACCGGGATCAGGTCATCGACCGGATGGGTGCCCTGACCAGGGTGGCCGAAGAGCGCGGGCTGGTGCTCGCGCACGAGAACGAGAAAGAGATCTACGGAGACACCCCGGGCCGGTGCGCCGACCTGATCACCGCCGTGGGCTCACCCGCCCTGCGCGCCACCTTCGATCCGGCGAACTTCGTCCAGTGCGGTGTCAGGCCCTTCTCCGACGCGTACGGCCTGCTCAGGCCCTATCTCGTCTACCTCCAGGTCAAAGACGCGCTGGCCGCGACCGGGCAGGTGGTGCCGGCGGGCCGGGGCGACGGGCAGCTGCGCGAGACACTGGGCGCGCTGCGGGACTCCGGTTTCGCGGGCTTCATGTCGCTGGAGCCGCACCTGGCCCAGGCGGGACGCTACGGGGGCTTCAGCGGCCCGGAAGGATTCCGCCAGGCCTCGCAGGCACTGAAATTTCTGCTGAACGAACTATCCATCACCTGGCAGTAACCGTGTCACGCGCCCGCGGCGGTCGCTGTCACGCTCACATGGTGCCGGTCAGGCCCCAGCGGCGGCGGATGGCCCGGTCGGCCTGGCTGAACAGCGCATGGACGATGATGCCCAGGATCAGGATCACGATGATGATCGCGGTGGCGCTCTCCAGGTCGGCCTGATCCTGATAGGTGGACAGCAGCACCCCCAGGGACGGCTGGTTCGCGATGATGACCAGCAGCTCGCCCGCCATCAGGCTGCGCCAGGCGAAGGCCCAGCCCTGCCGCAGCCCGGCCACGAACGCGGGCAGCGAGGCCGGCAGGATCAGGTGGCGGTACAGCGAGAGCCTGCGCAGGCCCATCATCTTGCCCGCCCGCAGCAGCAGCGGCGGGGTGTAGTCCACGCCGGAGATCAGGCCGTTGGCGATCGACGGGGCGGCCCCGAGCACGATGACGAACAAGATGGCGGTGGTGGTGATGCCGAACAGGATGATCGCGAACGGGAACCAGGCGATCGACGGCATCGTCTGCAGCCCGGTGATCAGCGAGCCGACCGCCGCGCGCAACGGCCTGATCCTGGAGACCAGCGCGCCGGTGACCGCGCCGATCACCACCGCGAGCCCGAAGCCGATGACCGCGCGCTCGACGGTGGTGCCGATGGCGTGCCACAGCAGAGCCGTCCGCAGCTGGTCCCCCAGGTTGGCCAGGGTGGCGGCCGGGCCGGGGAAGATCTCCTTCTTCCAGCCGCTGACGTGGATCAGCTGCCATACGGCCAGGACGATGACGATCGCGAGCGCCTTGGGCCACAGCGCCGCCCAGGCCCGGCTGCCCGGCCGACGTTCCTGCTGAGGCCGCGACGGCTCCGTGTCGAGCGCCT
>JASHYW010000716.1 GCA_030042885.1 Streptosporangiaceae bacterium
TGCCGGGCGCCCGTTCGCCCGCGATCCGGGGACCGCCGGAACCGTTGTGGCGGCGGTCCGGGGCAGCCTCAGATATGACATACCGGTGTTCGCCAAGCTATCGCCGGATGTGACCGACATAGTGGCCGTGGCCGGTGCTTGCGTCGCATCCGGCACGGACGGACTTTCGCTCATCAACGTGTTGCTCGGCATGGCCATCGATCCTGGCACGATGCGCCCGACGCTGGCCGGCGCCTACGGAGGGTTGTCCGGGCCCGCCATCAGGCCGGTGGCGGTGCGGTGCGTGTGGCAAGTATCCGAAGCGTTCCCCGATGTGCCGATCATCGGGACGGGTGGCGTGCACACCGGCCGGGACGCACTCGAGTTCCTGCTCGCGGGCGCCTCCATGATCGGCGTGGGCACCGCGCTGATTCACGATCCGTCAGCCTGCTGGCGCGTCCTGCGGGAACTGGAGGAGGATCTGGCCACCATCGGCGTCGACCGGGTCGCCGATATCATAGGCCAGGCTCACGGCGGGATCCCCCGCGGGATTGCCCGGCGGGCGTGAAGGGCACAAAATGTGAGCGATCACATAAACGCGTGGCAAGATCGAGCGAGAGGAGCGGCCGTGAGCACGCTGGCGCCGGTGGCCGTTGCGCTTGACGCGCCCGACCTGGAGACGGCCGCGCGCTGGGCGGCGCTCGTGACGCCGCACGTGAGCACGGTCAAGGTCGGGCTGGAACTGTACCTGCGCTACGGGCCGCAGGTGGTGCCGACGGTGCGCGGTGCCAGCCGGGTGTCCGTGTTTCTCGACCTCAAACTGCATGACATCCCGGCCACGGTGGCCGGGGCTGCGAAGGCAGTCGCGAGGCTTCGGCCCGACGTGCTCACCGTACACGCCGCCGGCGGTCCCGATGTCATCCGCGCCGCCGTGGAGGCCGCGCCGAGCACGATGATCGCCGCCGTCACGGTGCTGACCTCGCTGGGCGACGATGACCTCGGCCGGATCGGGCTGACCGGGCCAGTGCCAGACGCGGTACTGCGACTGGCCGCCCTGTCGGTCGAGGCGGGCGCGCAGGGCCTGGTCTGCTCACCGCATGAGGTCTCCGCCGTCCGGTCGGAGGTAGGCGATGGTGTGACGCTGATCACGCCGGGCGTACGGCCGGCCGGAGCCGAAGCCTACGACCAGGCGCGGGTGGCAACGCCGGAGGAAGCCCTGCTGGCCGGGGCGGACCTGCTGGTGATCGGCCGGCCCATCACCCGTGCCCCGGATCCGGGAGCCGCCGCGGCCGCCATCGCCGCATCGCTGCGGCGTCTCAACGCCGCTCGAAATCCCGGCTGAACCGACCGCTCGAGATCCGTCTGAATCTCGGCGCAGAGGCCGGTCTGAATCTCGGCGCACAAGAACACCGCCGGACCCTGACAGCCGTGAAGCCCGGGAGACCCGGTGATCGCGCCGGATGCCGGAAAGCAGGACGTAGATGACCTGGGGTGACTCCTAGCTTACGCAGCGGGTAAGATGTCATGAAACTCCGCCGCCCAACGTGCGCCTACGTCCCCGGGGCAGTCCCAAGTCCGCGGACGGTCCCAACTCCTCCGGATAGTCCCAAGTCCTCCGAATAGTCCCAGAGGGCCCAACTGACCCATCCACCCGGGACCCTCGGAACTCCCCGGAACCCCCCGGAATACTCTAAGTATCAATAATTACTATTAAATCGTATATAGTCATACAAAACTACTATATGTCATCGAGCCATGAGAATCTGGCTGGAACGGGCCAGGCATCCGCGATGCGCCGCAGTGAGGCAAGGAACGGCGGTGGGAGGCGCCCGAGCCTCAGATGGGCCCGTCATTCCCGGAGACGCCGACTGCGGTCGCGGGATGAGTGAGGATATGCCCACCGGAGCCACGACGCACCGAGCCAGTGGTCAACCCGCCGGTCGGATATGGCATACGCTGGTGGCTTGCAGTGTGACCACCGGATATCGCCCGGTGAGACCCTCCCGGCGAGGGCTGGTCCGGCATTCTGGTAGCTTTGGGTAATTGATTGCTTACATTGAGTAATATATTTAAATTTGTGATGAGGTAAACGGGGGTTTGCGTTGCCGAAAGGGTACGTGATTGGCTAGTTTCCCCTCCCGACAAACCATTTTTCCGACGAAACCCGAGGTGACCCCGAGTGGCTCTTCCTCCCCTCACTCCTGAAGAACGCGCGGCAGCACTGGAGAAGGCTGCCAGAGCACGCAAAGAACGCGCCGAGGTGAAGAACCGCCTCAAGCGCGGGGCCACGAGCTTGTCTGACGTCATCAAGGAAGGCAGCACCGATGACGTCATTGGCAAGATGAAGGTCTCGGCTCTGCTTGAGTCCCTGCCTGGCGTCGGCAAGGTCAGGGCAAAGCAGATCATGGAAAGGCTAGGCATAGCGGAATCGCGTCGCGTACGCGGGCTGGGCACCAACCAGCGGGCCGCGCTTGAGCAAGAGTTCGGTGCCGATATCTGAACCGAGTGACAGGCGGGAGCCAAGCCCCGGCGATGGCACACTCGCCACCCCGGCGCATTCGCGACTGACCGTGCTCTCCGGGCCCTCCGGGGTCGGGAAGAGCACGGTCGTCGCCGAGCTCAGCAAGACGTGTCCCCAGATCTGGATATCCGTGTCGGTCACGACACGGAAGCCGCGGCCCGGTGAGGTCGACGGGCGCGAATATCACTTTGTCGACGATGTCGAGTTTGACCGGCTGGTGGCCAGCGGGGCGCTGCTGGAGTGGGCGCGGTTCGCCGGCCATCGGTACGGCACGCCGCGCGCGCCGCTCGCCGAGAAGCTTGAGGTCGGCGTGGCTTGCCTGCTCGAGATCGACCTGGCCGGCGCGCGGCAGGTCAAGCGGGCCGCGCCTGGCGCCCGGCTGGTGTTTCTCGCCCCGCCGTCCTGGGATGAGCTGGTCCGCAGGCTCAGCGGCCGCGCCACCGAGCCGCCTGAGATCCTCACCCGCAGGCTCGCTGCTGCCAGGGAAGAACTCGCGGCCGCCGATGAGTTTGACATCACGCTGGTGAACACATCCGTCCAGGACGTGTGCCGCCAGCTGATAGCCTTGATGGAGCAGTGTGGTTCGGTTTGAACCGATGGAAGGCAGAACGTGGCAGGGACTCAGCCCCTCGGAGTCGCCGACGGCATTATCAACCCGCCGATCGACGAGCTTCTCGACGTCGTGGACAGCAAGTACCGGCTGGTGATCATGGCCGCGAAGCGCGCACGGCAGATCAACGCCTATTACTCACAGCTCGGTGAGGGGCTGCTCGAGTACGTCGGGCCACTGGTGGAGACGCGCAGCCAGGAGAAGCCGCTCTCCATCTCGCTCCGTGAGATCAAGGAGCGGCTGCTCACTGTCGAGTCCAGCGAAGGCTGACCTGGGAAAGCCCAGGCCAGGCATGTCGGCACGTGTCGTCCTCGGCGTCGGCGCAGGCATCGCGGCCTACAAGTCGTGCGAGCTGCTCAGGTTGCTGACCGAGGCCGGGCACCGCGTCCGGGTCGTGCCCACCCCTGATGCCCTCCGGTTCGTCGGCGAGGCGACCTGGGCCGCGCTATCAG
>JASHYW010000717.1 GCA_030042885.1 Streptosporangiaceae bacterium
GGCGCGCTTTTCCGCGTCCGACAGGTCAGCTGGGGCAGGGTCGCCGTTGCGGATGTGACCGAGGACGCCGGGCGGGACCATCTGGGCGAAGTTGACGTGGATGCCGAGCAGCCCGTCGGGTGCCTAGCGTGCCATCGCGGCCGAGATCGCGGTGCCCCAGTCGCCGCCTTGGGCGACGTAGCGGGTATACCCGAGCCGGTCCATCAGCACCGCCCACGCGCGGGCGATGCGGTCCGGGCCCCAGCCGGTGGCGGCGGGCTTGCCCGAAAATCCATAGCCCGGCAGCGACGGAATGACCACGTCGAAGGCGTCCGACGCGCTTCCGCCGTGTCCGGTGGGATTGGTGAGCGGCTCGATGATCTTCAGCTGCTCGATGATCGAGCCGGGCCAGCCGTGCGTGACGATCAGCGGCAGCGCGTCCTGCTCAGGCGACCGGAGGTGGATGAAATGGATGTCCAGCCCGTCGATCTTGGTCATGAACTGCGGCAGCGCGTTCAGTTTCGCCTCGCATCGGCGCCAGTCGTAGTCCGTGGCCCAGTACCCTGCGAGGTCCTGTACCGTGGCGAGCTGCACGCCTTGTGACTGGTCATCGACGGGCTCGGCGCGCGGACTGGCCCAGGGTCAGGCTGGACCCGGCGGGGGGAAACAGCGGCCAGGAGCACGCAACCGGTCAATGTGCGGGTGAGCCGTGCTGATCTGGTGGAGTCTTGCAGCTGCGGCTCAGCCCGGCGCGCGTGCCTTCGGAGAAAGCCACCAGCACGTTATTTCGTATACAGCTGTCCGCGGCCGAGCCGATTGACATCGCCGATCCCGCGTTCACATCAGTGGCACTCCGCCTTGGTGAAGCCAAGGGGTCGATCATGCAAAGTTCGAAGCGAATCCAGCTGAGGGTTCCCGATCGCTGAATCGGCGCATGTCGTGCGACGGGGGTGACCTTTCAGGCAATCCACGCAGATCCTACGCCGAGATCCCCGCCCGCCGGCGGTTACCTTCAGTAACTGCCGCCGGGACGCAGCCCTCTGGCTGTGCGATGAGAGCTTCGCGTGCTATCTGCTATGGGATCCGGCGTGGTGATATGTCGCGTTTGTCGCGTTCGCGGAACGGGTCACTCGTTCCACGGCTACCGTCCGTAATCCCGGACAACGTAGCGAAATCCGTCTCTGGCCTGCAGATATACCTGAGCCGCCTATCGGAATCGAACCGATGACCTACGCATTACGAGAGACACGGTCCCTGCCTCCGCACGCGCTGGCTGCACTGATAGCACAGCAAATCGCACTGACGGCACTGGCCGCGCTGGGATTATCAGGCGACCCGTTCCACGAACCGTTCCACGACCGAGGTCCTCGAGCGAGGCGTGGCCCGTCAGCTCGGCCACGGCGTTATGGTCACGCCGGCACTACACCGCCTCTTCTGCTCCCGTATCTCAGGTGGCTCTGAGCAGTCGACGTCTACGTTTGCCCTGTCAACGATGCGGCGGAGCCATTCGTCGTAGGCGTGGTTGTTGCGCGAGATGATGTACCGCCGATCAAGCTGGACTGCTCCTTGTGGCTGGCGTGGTTAGGATCGTCCAGCGCGAAGTACCGCAGCACGGTGAACTGCGCCTCTACGCGGTCTAACCACAACGCGCTGGAAGGTGTGTCGGCGATCTCGAGGTCGTTCGCGTTGGCCCAGGACTGCTCAACGAGCGAGACGTTCTTTTCGTCCCTAGGCCAGGTGGCCGTCCGCGAGCTGTCGCGTCGGTGGTCCGGCGCCCGCGTGGCGGGATGAGCCTGGTCGCTGCCGGCCGGCTTCATCCCGCCGCGTGGCTTATCTGCGGGCCGGGATGGTCAGTGTCCGCCGTTGTGGCCCAGGCTGGGCAGGACCTTGGTGCCCTCGATGCGCACGGCCTGGAGCTCCTTCGGGTTCAGGCCGAGCAGGGACAAGATGGTCGGGGCGATCTGGGTCGTATCGACCCGAGCCCCGATGACGCGGCCATTCTTCAGGTTCGGCAGCACGACCAGGATGGGTACGTCGCGATCCTGCGGGTTGTCACCGCCGTGCTCGGCGATCTTGCTCTTCCCGCCGGTGCAGACGACGCCGTACTGGAAGATGCCGGTGATATCGGGATGCCGGGGATTCATGCCGCCGTGTGCTGCGGAATGTCGTTTTGCTCGTGTTGCATCAGTGTTGATCTTCTCCTGCGCCCGAACTTGTGTTGCTTGTTTGTTCGCCACTGACGGCATGGACACCCTCGGCTTCTGCTACCCCAAGGGGGCGCAGTAGCTCGTCACCTCGCCCTCGTCGCGCCGACGGTCTGAGGGCAGCTGCTGCCCGGCGGCTCTACCGGTCCCGTGTCGCCGCAGGTTACAGTCGTTAAGGTCCTCGGGTCTCCCCAGGCCGGACCGCTGCGCCCAGCCCGCACCGGCCGCTGGCGGGAATCTGTCACTACGGCAGAGGCGGTGGGGGTGGGTGACGGCTGGCGCTGTCGAGGTCGTGATCACGACCAAGCTGTTCAGGCCGAGCCTC
>JASHYW010000718.1 GCA_030042885.1 Streptosporangiaceae bacterium
GCCCGTACCGCGAGCCGGTGACGCTTACCTCGGCCGCGCTGGCCGATGCCGCCAAGTCGGTAGGCCGGTGGCGCCGCCGGGTGGCCGAGTGGGCCGCCGAGCCGTCGCGGCCGATACCCGCGGACGCCGCCAGCGTGATCCGCGGCGCCTTTGATGATGACCTGGACACCGTCGCGGCCCTGGACCTGCTGCGCAGCGTGGAATCCCGTCAGGACGTCCCGGCGGGCGCGAAGTTCGAGACATTCCTGTTCGTCGACCGCGTACTCGGCCTGGAACTCCCCCGCGAGATCGGCCGCTAACGAGCGAGGCGCTCGGCGCGGCACTCTATACTCTTGCGCTGGCCTGTGTATCGGTGGCGGCTGCGGCGGTGAATTCAGCCTTGTAATTCAAGACCGTCGGTGCCGTGCTGTGAGGAGGTGCGAGCGTGATTGCGGTGGTCGTCCCCGCCTTCAATGAGGCGGACAGGCTCCGGATCCTTCTCCCGCGCATCCCGGCGTGCCTGTTCGGTGTGCCGGTTCAGGTCGTCGTGGTGAGCGACGGCTCCACCGACGGGACGGAGGCGGTCGCGCTCGACCACGGCGCCGTCCTCGTCCGCCTTCCAAAGCACCGGGGCAAAGGGGCCGCCCTGCGGGCAGGCTTCGCCCGGGCGAGGGAACTGGGTCCCTCCCTACTGGTCACGATGGACGCCGACGGCCAGCACGACCCGGCCGACCTGGAGCGGCTGGTCCAGCCCGTGATGTCCGGTGAGTGCGCGCTGGCGGCCGGCAGCCGGTTCCTGTCGGACCCCTCCCGCGGGCCGGCACCGGTCAACCGCTACCTGGTGCGAAAGGTCCTCGTCGCGGCGTTGCGGGCCACCCTGGGCCGCACCTACACCGATCCGTGCTGCGGCTACCGGTGCTTCTCCTCCCAGGCGCTGCAGGCCATCCGGCTGCAGGGGGACCACTACCAAAGCGAGCTGGAGACGCTGTTCGAGGCGGCCATCCACGGCCTGAGCGTGGTGGAGGTGCCCGTGCGCGCAGACTACCCTCCTGGCTGCTCCAAGATGGGCGCCCGATTCGGCCGCCTGGCGGGCCGGGTGTGGGTCATCAGCCAGTATGTCTGGACGATCGCGCGGAAGACCCGGGAGCTCCGGCGGGCTTACCCCATGGCGCGGCCATCGGCGGGCCCCTCGGTCTCGGACGGGACAGGACGGGAAAGCGCATGAACCCGAATGCAGAGGCCGAGCTCCTCGCGGAGTTCGAAGACCTGGTCAGGACCGACCGCCTGCCGGAGCAGGGGTCTGAGTTCTTCGGCAGTGTCTCCAAGCTGGCCGACGACTTCTTGAGTACCGGCCGGTTCGAGCTGCCAGGGGACCCGTTCCGGGGGCGGGACCGGGAGATGGCACTGGAGTCCGACCTGTACTACGTCATGTTCTGGCGGATGTTCGACCGGACACCCGCCGCCATGATGCAGGACTTCGCCATCAAGCTCCGCCGCATCCTGGCTAGGCGGGTCTTCAAAAGGTGCGGCGAGGACGTGGTCATTCACCACAACGTCCTGTTCAACTCCGGCCGCAACATCGAGCTGGGCGACGGCGTGTTCCTGAACCGAGACGTGATGCTGGACGACCGGGCGGCGCTCACCATCGGCGATCACGCGATGATCGCGGCCGGCGTGGTCATCGAGACCCACAGCCACGCCTACGACGACTTCTCGGTGCCCCTCCCGCATGGCGGACGGATCCCCGCCCCGGTCCGCATCGGGTCGAACACCCTCCTGGGGTACAAGGTCGCGGTGATGGCGGGCGTCACCATCGGGAATCGCTGCATCGTGGCCGCCAACTCGGTGGTAACCAAGGACGTGCCCGACCAGACCATCGTGGGGGGCGTGCCAGCCAGGGTCATCAAGACGATCGTGCCCCGTGCCGGGGACTCCGGGCCTGGCAGGCCGTCCTGATCAGGCCCGGCTCGCCGCCCACGGCCTGCTGCCCTTCGCTGAACAGGTGACGCCGAACCCCGGGTGCCCAGCTGAAGGCAGCCCTGGCGTATCCAGGTGAAGCCGCAGGTCATCCCCGAAGTCTTCATGAATGGGCGCGGTCCGCTCGTGAGCCAGCTGAAATTAGCGCGATGCACTCGCCATGACGTCGGCCGCTCTGTGCTGCCGGTGAGCCCTTCCGCCTGACCAACTCGGGCAGTATCGTTTGCTGACTATGGACGCGGAGCCGGGCGTCGGCCATGTGGGCTCCTTGTGAATCGACCGCTCATGCCGCGTATCGCGTGGACTACCTGAAGTAGCAATTCCCCCCGTCACCTCGCATGGGCGCCGGGGCACTAGGCTAGCGCCTGGCTCTCCGGGTGAGAGGCTCCGATCAGCGCTCATGGAGTTGCTGGGTAGTGGCTCATGCCACTGGCCTCCCCAGCAGTTTCCGCCGGGCTTGTCATACCTACATACGCCGCATGCGACGGAACCGGCGGATGTCGTCCTTGCCCGCGAGCACGGCGAGGACAACGATGACAGCCAGCGCCGCCCCGATTATGTACTTCATAGGTGGGCCTCTTTTCTGTCCACTGGGCGCCAGCAGTTCCGCCCAGACCTTGGGCCACCTACTCTTTGGCTGGACGGTACACCTGCTAGCTCTCATGCTTACTTACCCGGTACATGTTCACCTAGGCTGAACGTCGGGTTGAGGTGGCCTTCCACCTCGCCGATGGCCAGCATCCGCACCGGTGCACCGGCCAACAACCGTGTCACCGTCGACATCTGCGCCTGTGTTTCCCGGAGTGAACGGTCCGTGTTGCCCGCGTGCTGGATGCCTCAGAGAATCCGGACTTGTGTTGCTCTTGTGTGTGCGCCGCGAGGCGCTGTTTGACCATATGGAGGTGAGAGACCGTCCATCGGCTCGCTGTCGCAGCAGCGGGCTGGAGCTGGAGGCAGCCTGATCCGGGGA
>JASHYW010000719.1 GCA_030042885.1 Streptosporangiaceae bacterium
GCCAGGTTATCGGCATGGACACCGCGGGCAATGACGTGAGCTTCCCGGGCCAGCAGTCCGCATCCGGCTTCGCCATCCCGATCGGCACCGCGCTGTCGGTGGCCCAGCAGATCGCCGCGGGCCACGCCACCTCGGCCATCACCATTGGCTACCCGCCGTTCATGGGCATCTACATCGCGACGGGCTCGGACAGCAACCCCCAGGATCAGGCCGCGCAGCAGAGCGGCAACGGCAACGGCTTCGGCGGCGGCGGGTTCGGCGGCTTCGGCGGGAACAGCGGCCAGAGCTGCTACACCAGCAACCGCGACCTGGCCGTGCCGTCGACCATCGCCCCGGTCAGCTCGGGCACCCTGGTCATCGGGATCATTTGCGACGGCCCGGCCGCGGCCGTGGGCATGACGGCCGGCTCGGTCATCACCGCGGTGAACGGGCAGGCCATCGGCTCGCCGGCCAGCCTGACCGGCACGGTGTCCGAGTACCACCCCGGCGAGGTAATCTCGGTCACCTGGGTCAGCCCGTCGGGCCAGCGCACGACCAGCAACCTGACCCTCGCCCAGGGCCCGCCCCTGTAGCACGCGTCACCCGCGTGCTACTGTGACTGGCGCCAGGCCCGGACGCGTTCCCGCGCTACGTGCCTGGCGGCGCGCCAGGTAGCGAAGACGGTGAAGTCCGCTGGGCCGGCCCAGGCCGGCCGAGCGGACCATTCCGGCGCTGTCCCGCAACTGTGACGGCCCGCACGGGCCCAAGCCAGGTCGCCTCCTGCCGTGCCGGACGATATCGACCCTCGTGGGAAGGGCGATCCGTCCAGGCAGGCCCGCAGCGGCCGGCCGGCGGCCCGCCTTCCTTCCCGCCTACCCGGGAGGAAGCAGCATGAAGAATCTCCGCGCGCGGACCAGACGCGCACCCCTCGCTCTCCTAGCGGCCGCGGCGGCCGCGGCGGCCGCGGCGGCCGCCCTGGTCGGCTGTGCCTCGGCGAGCGGTCCCCTGGCGAGCGGTCCCCCGGCCAGCCAGGTAACCCCACCAGGGACCCCCGCGGCGGCCTCCTCGCCGTTCCCGGTCACGGTGACGGCGGCGAACGGCCGGGTCACGATCAAGGCCAGGCCGGAGCGGATCGTCTCGCTCGCGCCGACCATGACCGAGGACCTGTACGCGGTTGGCGCCGGCCCGCAGGTCGTGGCCGTCGACCAGGACTCCGACTACCCGCACGGGGTGCCGGTCACCAAGCTCAGCGGCCTGATCCCGAACCTGGAGGCGATCGCCAAGTACCGCCCGGACCTGGTCATCTCCTTCCAGGACGCCAACGGCCTGGTCTCCGGGCTCGGCAAGCTGGGCGTGCCGGTGCTGATCGAGCCGCCCGCCGCCACGCTGAACGACGCCTACGCCGAGATCGACCAGATCGGCCAGGCCACGGGCAACTATGCGCAGGCCAAGCGGACCGTGGCGGCCATGAAGGCGCAGATCGCCGAGGAGGTCAGGCAGGCCGGCTCGTCGCATCCGAACCTGACCTATTACTGGGAGCTGACCGCGAACCCGTACTACTCGGTCGCCTCGTCCACGTTCATCGGGCAGATCGTGGGGCTGTTTGGCCTTCGTAGCATCGCCGACGCCGCGAACAAGGCCTCGGACGGGGGTTACCCCGAGCTGTCCGACGAATACATCGTCACCGCCCAGCCGCAGATCATCTTCCTGGCCGACAACCAGGCCGCCGACGGCGGCCAGACCCCGGCGGTCGTGGCCGCGCGGCCGGGCTGGTCCTCGATCCCGGCGGTGAAGGACCACGAGGTCATCGGCCTGAACGACGACATCGCGTCGCGCTGGGGCCCGCGGCTGCCGCAACTGGTCGAACAGATCGCGCAGGCGGTCGAGCAAGCCTCCAGGTAGCCGGAGAACGTGAGCGGTCCCTGGCACCCGAGGCGGCTGCGCGCCGTGCGGGCCTACGGCGTCGCGGTGGCCTTCCTGGTCGCCGCGACGCTGGCCAGCGCGCTGGTCGGCGCCGCCGACCTCAACCCGCTCGCGACCATTACGGCCCTGGCGGACAAGATCCCGTTCGTTGACCTGCCGTCCAGCCTCAGTTCCCTGGACCGCGCGGTGCTGTTCCAGATCCGGCTGCCGCGCGTCGTCCTGGCGGCCATGGTCGGCGGGCTGCTCGCCATCGCCGGGGCCGGGTACCAGGGCGTGTTCAGGAACCCGCTGGTCGACTCGGGGATGCTCGGCGCCTCGGCGGGCGCCGGGCTCGGCGCCACGCTGGCCATCGCCTATCTGAGCGGCAGCCACGGGCCGGGCCCGGCCGCCGTGCCGGTCGCCGCGTTCGCCGGATCGCTGGCCGGGGTGGCGATCGCCTACCTGGCCGGCGCCGTCGGCGGCTCGGGTACCGCGACGCTGCTGCTGGCCGGCGTGGCCGTGGGCCTGTTCCTGGCCGGCGTGCAGACGTTCATCCTGCAGCGGTCGACCCAGGACCTGCAGCAGGTCTACTACTGGCTGCTCGGCTCGCTGTCCGGCGCGACCTGGCAGCAGGCGGCGGAGATCGGTCCCTACGCGGCGGTCA
>JASHYW010000720.1 GCA_030042885.1 Streptosporangiaceae bacterium
GCCTGGTCTGGCAGCGGCGGCATTTCATCGTCGCCTACGCCACCGCCCGCAACGTGTCCATGTACACCGAGGCCAGGCTCGGCCAGCTCTGGCAGGTGCTGACGCCGCTGCTCAACTCGGCCGTCTACTACCTGATCTTCGGGATCATCTTCGAGGCCAACCGCGGCATCCAGAACTACACCGCGTTCCTGGTCATCGGCGTGTTCATCTTCGCCTTCACCGAGCGGTCGATCGTGGTCGGCTCCACCGTGATGCGGGCGAACATCCAGCTGATCCGCGCGCTGTACTTCCCGCGCGCCTGCCTGCCGCTCGCCTACGTGCTGGTGGAGTTCCAGCAGCTGGCGCTGTCCATGCTGGTGGTGTTCGCCATCGTGCTCGGCACCGGGGAACCGCTCACCTGGTACTGGCTGCTGCTGCTGCCGGCGCTGGTGCTGCAGGGGATGTTCAACGTGGGCGCCGCGCTGCTCATGGCCCGGTTCGGCGCGGGCGCCCAGGACTTCAGCGAGCTGATCCCGTTCCTGACCCGGGTCTGGCGGTACTTCTGCGGGGTCATGTACAGCGTCACCTCGCTTCCGTCGTATGCCACGCTCCCGGTGTGGGCGAAAGACCTCATCTCCTTGAACCCGGCGGCGGTCTACATCTCGCTGGCCAGGTACGCGCTCATGGCTACCATCCGCGCCGATGCGCCCGGCGCGAAGCCGTACAACGCCGCGGCGTGTGCCGCCTTCAACGCGACGAAGCATCCGCCGCTGCAGGCCTACTGCCATCCGACCACCTCGATCAGCGAGCTGTGGCTGGCCGGGATCGGCTGGGCCGTCGTCACGCTGGTGGTCGGCGCGGTGTACTTCTGGCAGGCCGAGACGCGGTACGGCCGCGGCTGAACCCACCGTTACCCGGTCACCCGGCCGGCGCTGTCCCGGCCCGGAGCCCGCGCGCCCGGCTGGCCCTTCGGCTCGCGGGCGTTCAGCCAGTCGCCGGATAGCAACGCGGCCAGGGTGGCCAGCGCCCAGACCGCGTCCGGGTCGGCGTGCGGAGGACGCAGCACGCGCTCGGCGGCCTGCCGTCGGACGATGTCGAACATCGGGCCCGCGCCGCCGAGGTCCAGCGTGTACTCGCGCAGGAACCGGGCCATCTCCGGCCCGTAGTGCCGCCGCCAGTCGGGCGAGGCCGCCGATCCGGGCCCGGCGGCGGGCCCTGGGCGAGCGGAGCCCGGTCTGGCCGCGAGCGCGTTGCGCGGGCCGCTCTTCCAGCCACTGCCCGCCAGGGGCAGCTCGAGCAGATCCGGGCAGAGCACCGCCAGCACCTCCCGGTGCAGGCGGTCCGTGATCCGGTCCGGCAGCGGAACGGCACGGGCCGCCCGGATCACGCGGTCGCCGAAGAACGGCTGGAGCAACGGCGAGCGCATCAGGTAGGCCTGACGGGCCGTGGCCGACCACCGGCCAGCGCGATTTACCAGGTAGAAGTCGTCCAGCGCGCGGAGCGGCCCGCGGGGCAGGGCCACCGCATACGGGGTCAGGCTGGCGAGGTACTCCCCGGCGGCGGCCGGGCGCAGCAGCCCCAGCCGGCGGGTGGTCATGCGCCGGAACAGCTCGGTCCCGCGCGCCTCGCTCCAGGCCCTGGCGGGACCCGGCGACCTGCGGTCGTGCCAGGCAGCCGGGGCGTAGCCGCCGCGCAGCAGTTCACCGCCGTGGCCGCCGGCCTGCACCGGCTCGGCGGCGAAATGCGGGTCGGGCGTGCCGATGTTCTCATACGCCGACAGCATCCCGTCCGAGACGAGCACGGCCGAGCGGAGCCTGCCGAGCACGGCCATCTCATCCGGTGCCTGCCCTTCACCGGGCGGCTTCGGCTCGGTGACGACGTGGTCGACGCCGAGGCGCCCGGCGATCATGGCCGCCACCACTACGTCGGGATGGCTGGCGAAGCCGTGCGTGCGGGCCCGGAACGGCACCTTGGCCGCCGTCAGCGTGGCGGCGATCAGCCTGCTGTCCTTGCCTCCGGTCAGGGACAGCTCGACCGGTCCGTCGGCGTCGCGCGGCGGGCTGGCCGCCTCGACCAGCGCGGCGGCGACCGCGCCGTACCGATCGGCGCCGCCCGTCCCGGCCCCTGCGGGACCGGCATCCTCATCCCGGGCGGAGGCCACGACCAGCCGGTCACCGGTCACCGTCAGCACTTGGCCGCAGCCCAGGGCCCCTACCCTCCTGAACGCGGTGGCGGCGCCGAACGGGTAGCCGACGGCGAGGAAGGCCCCGACCATGGCCGGATCGTGCTCGCCGAGCCGGCCGGTGACGGCAGCCGCCCAGCAGGCGCGGTCGCTGACCACCACCGCACCGGGGACCTCGGCCACGTAGACCGGGTCGATGCGCGCCAGGCCGGTGCGCGCCCGCAGCACGCCCGCCTCGGCCCAGATCGTCCCCGCGTGCGAGCGCGCAAGGGGCCCGGGACTGGCCTGTGTGCCCCAGCACACGACGGCCGCGCGCTCATCCGGCGCGTGCCACACCACGACCGGCGGCCCCGGGATGGGCATGACCCGCGGATCGGTGCTGCTCGCCGCGCTGACCAGCGCGGCGCACACCTGGCGGGTGGCCGCGCTGATCGCGAGCGTGAAGTACATTGCCGGTCAGCGGGATCCGAGCAGCTCGAGAGTTCCGGGGTCCGGCCCGGGCACCGACGGGTCGAGGTCCTGCCTGAGCAGCCTATGCCAGGCCTGGCACACGCGCGGCAGGCTGAAGGCGGCCGCCGCCTGCGCGTGCGCCGCCTCGCCCGCCTGCCGCCAGTCGTCCTCCCGGCCGAGCGCGGCGATGGCGGCGGCCATGTCGGCAGGCCCGTCGTGAATCCAGCGCATGTCGTAGATGGTCTCGGCACCGGGCCAGTGCCGCAACACCGGTACCGCCCGCGACGCCATCCCCTCGGCAGGAGCGACGTGAAAACTCTCGTCGTCGCTGGTGGACAGCACGAAGCCCACGCGGCGCAGCCAGGCCGCGACGTCCGGTCCGGCATCGTCGAACACCACGGCGCCGCGCAGCAGCGGGGACCGCTGCGCCCGGCGCATGGCGGTGGCGTAGTGCTCGCGCTCGGCCGGTTTCTGCCACACCCACCAGTGCTCCCATGGCATCCCCGACTTGACGAACAGCAGGTACCTGTCGTCTTCGCGGCGCAGTTCCTCGAGCACGTCCAGGGCCAGATCCGGGCGCTTGCGGGAGGGCACGATGCCGATCATGCCCAGGTGGAACCGGGCGCCGTCGAGTTTCGGCCGGTCCATCTGGGTGATGTCGATCGCGTTGGGCACGGTCGCGACCTTCGCCTCCGGCCAGCTGGTCCGCTCCCGGCACAGCCGTGCGTAGTGCCTGCTCACGCAGATCACCTGGTTCACGGCCCCGATCCTGACCTGGGCGGGGTAGTCCGACTCCAGCTCGAACCTGTGCAGCCGGACCAGCAGCCGTGACCCGCGCCGCTTGTGCCTGCTGTACCAGACGGCGTTCGGCCCGCACCATTCGCAGACCACCACGTCAGCCCAGGCCGCCAGTTCGCGGCTGGCGGCCGGGTCGTGCCGGCCGAGCGCGGCCCACTGGTCCAGCCTCACCTCCAGATCCGGCTGCATCCTCAGGTAGTCAAGCAGCGGGGTGAAGAACTTGAGGTCATGACCGGCCACCACGACCCGTAGCGGTGCTGTGCTAGCCCGGGGGGGACGACCCCCCCCAGACCCCCCCCGCTCACGGGGGGGCTGTCCGCCCCGCCGTACCCCCCTGACCGCCGCGGACAGGTACCCGCGCAGGCGCTCCGCGGCGCGCTCCAGCGTGAACTGCTGTGCGGCGCGGCCTGTCCGGTCAGCGGCCAGCCGGTAAAGCGCGGGATCGGCCGCGGTCTCAGCCGCCGCGGCCACGACGTCGCTCAGGCTCGCCGCGAACAGCGGGTAGTCGGCACCGAGGAGACCCTCGTGCATCGGGGTGCGGTTGAGGATCACCGGGAGCCCGATGGCGCCGAACTCCAGGACCTTCGTGGACAGTTCAAGGCTCGCGTCCAGGTCCGGGTGACGCCAGCTCAGCCCGATGTCGCAGGATGCCGCGAGCCGCAACGCCCCCTCCCGGGAGTGACCCCCGTGCCAGGTCACGCCCTGCGTGTCCAGGGCGGCGCGCATTCGCTGCTGGTAGCCAGCCGGGCTGTTGTGGATCTTGTCCCCGACCATGTGCAGTTCGGCGGCCACGCCCCGGCCGGCCAGCAGCCGCGGCAGTTCGGTCATCTCCAGCGTGTTCCAGCGCGGCGCGAACTTGCCGGAGTACACCAGCCGCAGCGGAGTCCTGGCCGCGGCGGCGTCGCGGGCGGCGGGGATCTCGGCCAGGATCGGAGGCAGCAGCACGCACTTGCCGCACGCCGCGGGAATGCTGCCCTCCAGGAAGCACCGGAGTTCTTCGGTCTGGCACAGCAGGTAGCGGGCGGCGGAAGCGATCATCCCGAGCTCCTCGGCCGCAGCCGGCGTGAGCGCGGGAACCGATTGCGGGACATCGGTCAGGTACGGCCACAGCCGCCCGGCGAACACCCCGCTCTCCGCCGTCGCGGCGGTGACCGCCCGGCCGCGCAGGACTACCAGGTCATGCGGCTCGTCCTCGTCCAGCCGGGCCAGCAGCCCCGGGACCGCAGCCACCGGGACCGGCCCCGGCCCGTCCAGCAGATGCTCCTCGAACGGCCTGCGCACGGTGACCATCGGCTCGGTCAGCAGCGGCCCGATCAGGCGGCTCGTCTGGACCGGCGCCTTGAGCACCAGGGTCACCGCGCAGCCCGCCCCCGTGAGCGCCTGCGTGACCGATTGCAGCCAGATGGCCGAACCATCGATCATGTTCAGGTTGACATCACCGTAGACAAGCGCACGCGTGGTCAACGCGGATGCTCCTTAGCTGAGAGAGAAGAACCGTAGCCCGTGACTGGAGCCGTCCGGCCCGAAGAACTCCCGCCGGGCCAGCGCAGGCTCGAGCGACCTCACATAAGCGTAGGCGAGACCGGCGTGGCCGACCGCGTCCGCCTGCGCGCACTCCCGCGCGCAGGCCAGGTCCAGCAGGTGCGACTCGTGGTACCCGCGGTCGGCCTGCCACGGCACGACCCACGGCGAGCGGGCCTGTTTGGCCGCGTCCGGCACCCACGGCACCGCCCCCGGGACGTGAGCCGCGTCCCGCCTCGCGGGGATGTCGGGGATCACGCTGATCATCACGCCCAGGTCCGCCAGGTCGCCGAGCGCGGCGGTGACGGCGCGGCACGACCGCGCGGCGGCCTCCTCGTCCGGCGCCCCGACCGCCACCACGACCTCGGCGGGCGTCATCCGCTGCCCTTGCAGGCTGGCGGACAGGGCGGAAGCTCCGGCGGCGTCCTCGACCCGGGCCAGGACCGCGATCTGCCGCCCGGTGACCATCTGGTCGGGCAATCCGCCCAGCCGGGCCAGCCCGGCCAGATGGACCGGGGTGGCGTGCCCGGCGAAGATCTCCCGCAGCACCGGCATCACCTCCGGCTCGGCCGGCGGCTGCTCGGCCCTGGCCGACCCGATCAGCTCCCGGAGTGCGGACGGGGTCCAGCCGCCGTCGGGGCTGCCCTGGGCACCGGCGACCTGCTCGCCGGTGATCACGATCACGCGCGCGCCGCAAGCGAGTTGCTCGCGCGCCTGATCTGCCGACACGCTGACGAACACGCCGTGGTCCCGGTACAGCGCGGGCCGGCGGCGCCACGCGATCTCGCCGGTGAGCGTTACCGAGCCGGCCACCGAGTCGAGCAGGGCCCGCACGCCGGGGGGCTCGCGCGGATCCCGAGCGCCGGCGTAGACCGGGTCGCATGGACGGGCGGCCGGCAGCCCGATCGGGTTGAACCTGGCCAGCTGCACGCCGAAGCCGTCATCGGATACCGCGTCACAGCTGGCTGCCACCCAGTCCAGGCCCGGCGCCAGGTGCGCCGGGATGTTGCGGACGAAGATCACTGGCTTGCCCAGCGCGCGGGCCGCTGCGATCAGCCGCCCGAGCCGCCTGCCGCGGTCGGTCGCGGCCGGATCGCCCGCGTACGCCCAGGCCGAGCCGGGCAGCATGGCCGCGGCTTCGATGAGGACCATGTCTGCGCCCGCGCTCTCCAGGATGACGTCCGCGTCGTGCGGCAGCAGCGGGTACACCGCCGCGTCAGGGGCGAGCGTCGCGCAGGCCTGCGGGGTGAGCACGCCGGTGACCACGATCCCCGGCGGGGTGAACCCGGCCGAGGCCGCACCGGGCGCGCCCAGCCCGGGCGCGGTGAGCGCGGACAAGAAGCGCTCCCCGCCGCCCGCCAGGTCGCCGAGCTGCGCAGACGCCAGGGCCAGGGTGGCGGCCCCCGGTCCGCCCAGGCCGCCGCGTTCCCGCCATAGCCGGATCAGGTCGAGCGGCAGCTGCACGCCACGCGACCACGGCCGCCGCGCCGCGTTGACCAGCGTGCGGCCGAGTGCCATCGTGGCGGACTCCTGCACTGCGGCCAGCCGCGCCTGCGTCATGGCCAGCTGCAGCCTGGTGTCGCGCAGCGTCCGCGCCAGCCGGTCGCGCTCGGCGGCCAGGCCGGGATCGCCTTCGGGCACCGGGCCGGTGGCCAGGCCGGAGTGGTCCGCGGGGACGGGATCGGGCTCGCCCGTCTCGCCGGTGACGGTGCTCACGGGCGGCCCTCCGGGTCCAGCCACGCCGCGATGATCCTGGCGATCCGCGGGCCGGCCTGGCCATCCCACAGCGGCGGCAGCTCGCCGGCGTAGGGCCCGTCGTGGCAGGCCTTGAGCACGGCCGCGGCGAGTTCCGGCCGGGTGACCAGGCGGTTACTGCCGTTGGTGATGGTGACGGGCCGCTCGGTGTTCGGGCGCAGGGTCAGGCACGGCACCCGCAGCAGGGTGGTTTCCTCCTGCACGCCGCCGGAATCGGTGATCACCGCGCTGGCCCCCTTGACCAGGCCCATGAACTCCAGGTAGCCC
>JASHYW010000721.1 GCA_030042885.1 Streptosporangiaceae bacterium
CCCTGCCGGGAGACCAGCAAGATGCGCAGCGCCCGCCGGTCGCCGTCGGCCCGGGGCACCGGCAGCCGGGCGGTGTCCAGGCGCAGCGCGGCCAGCACCGCCAGGTGCGCATCGATCGGATCGGACTTGCCCTTGCCGCGGCGCTGCCTGCGATTGGGCTGCTGCACTCGATCATCGGCAGCCCGGCGGCGGCCAGCGCCCGCGCCAGCCCGATCCCGTAGCTGCGGCTGCCCTCGATGCAGCCGCCGTCGCCGGGACTTGTGGGATTTCTGTGGGGCTCGGGCGTGTTGCCACGCGGACGGTCAGGCCCGCCATGGTTCGCAGCTTGGGCGCGATCCACCTCGGCACTGCCTTGCATTTCCGCGCGGATCGCGCGCCGGGTAGCCGCGATGGATGTGGCATGCTCGGACGGGAGAGTCCGAAGAGTGGTGGTCGCAAGGTCAAGGCGGGCAGGCGGGGGCAGGGTCGGGTCCGGGGGAATGCGGCGCGGACGTCCGTGGGGGCCGCGGCACGGCCGGGCGCTGCCTGGCGGTCACCGTTGTCGGCCCGCAGCAAGTTCGCCGACGCGCTACTCGAACGGCGGGTATTCGCGGTGCCGCTGCCCATCGAGCGGGTCGCGGCGAGGTGCCCGGTCCGCAGCACCCGCGGCCACCCGGTCAGCCGGGCGGCATGATGGTGCTGTGCGTCCCTGGAAACGACGGCTGTCCGATGACGAGCGTTCCTGCTGTCCGAGTTGCTCCTCCGGCACCCCGAGCTGGTCGCCGAGGCGGAGGAGATCATCTCCACGCTGCTGGTCGTGGAAGACGATCAGGAACTAGCCGACGAGATCACGGCCAAGCTGCGGGCGCTACGCGCGAGCGAGCCGGTGTCGGTCGATACCGGGAGGGGACGGGTCCTGGATGTCCTCCAGCCGTACATCGATGACCTCACCCGGCGAAAGGAACGCGGCGCCCGGCGTGCGGCCGCCGATATCGCGATCGCCGTGTTGTCCGGGCTGTACGAATGTCGCGAGGACATCGACGAGGACTTGCTGCTTGCCCGGATGGGCCTGCCCGGCGCCGCAGACGATCTTGCGCGCATCGTGTACGCGAAGGTGAAGTCAGTGCACCTGTCGTTGCCGGCGCTGGCGGACGAGTGCCCCGAGTGGGAGTGGTATGAGGAGAGCTGAAACCCGTACTGTTTGAGCCAGTGCCGCGGCCCGGGCGGTGCAATCGGCATGTTCCGGGCATGACGATTACCCGTGACATGGCTCCGATGACCGGAGCCGAGGTCCACCGGCGGATCACCCGGGCCGTCGGGACACGACTGACCGGCCCGCTCGAGACCCCCGTCCTGCAGTGGACCGACCAGACCTGCGGGAGGAACTGAAGGAGATCCTGTTCGGCGTGGCCTTCTGGCTCTGGTCGGCGCGGGAACCGAGTGCGTTGCTTGGTTAGCGGGCGGTGCGGGCGACCAAGCGCAATCCGCGGAAGCGCGGCTCGCGGATTACGCCGGTTCATTACAGTCGCGCTAGAAGATAAGACGGCTTCCGGGGAGACGGGAGGACGGGCCATGGCGACGGCGGCGCGTGACCGGCTGGCCAGGACGCTGCGCGGCGACGGGCAGGCCGCGTTCAGCGTCGAGCTGACGTCGAGGATGGACGACCTGAACCTGGAGGTGGAGGGGTTCGGGCATGTCAGGTTCCCGGTGACCCCCGCCAGAGCCCGCAAGCTGCTCGGCCTCGGCCGGCCCGCCCGGTTCGGCCGTGGCGAGGAGACGCTGACTGACCTGGACGTCCGCGACACGTGGGAGATCCCGAAACACCTCGTCCGCGCCGAGTGGAACGACGCCAGGCTCAAGGTCATGCTCGCGACGGTAAAGGAAGAGCTAGGGCTGCCGGACGCTGCCGAGCTGACCGCCGATCTTCACTCGCTGCTGGTCTACGAGCAGAACCAGCACTTCCTCGCCCACCAGGACTCCGAGAAAGACGACTCGATGGTCGGCACTCTGGTGGTCACCCTGCCGTCCAGCTACACCGGCGGCGAGCTGATGGTGGGGCACAACGAGGAGTGGAAGGCCTACCGGGGATCGAAGACGGCGTTGTCGCTGGTCGCCTTCTATGCCGACTGTCGGCACGAGGTCCTCAAGGTGACGTCGGGCTACCGGATCACGCTTACGTACAACCTGCTCGTGCACGGCGACACCAGCCGCCCGGAGGGTGAGGACGGAACCGTCGCCGAACTGGCGGACCTCCTCCACGAGCACTTCAGCACGCCAGTGCCCCGCTATTACGGTGGACCTGCGGCCGGCCCACCGAAACGGCTCGTCTACCTCCTCGACCACGAGTACACGCCGCGAGCGCTGAAGTGGTCCCGGCTGAAGGGCGCCGACGCCCGCCGCGTGTCCTTGCTGCGCGAAGCGGCGAACCGGGCGGACTGCGAGGCCATCCTCGCGCTGGCCGACATCAAGACGACGCACAGCGCCCTCAAGGACGACTACGACGACTACCGGTATAGGCGGCGCTGGGACGATGACTACGACGAAGACGAGCACGACGATGACGACGGCAGCGGCAACGACAGCCAATACGACATCCAGGAGCTGATCGACTCCGAGGTAGCCCTCACCCACTGGACCGGGCCGGACGGTGCCCGGCTGGAGGAGACCTCGCTGCAAGCAGACGGCACCGAGGTGTGCGCGTCCACCCCGACGGGCGACCTCGAGCCTTATTCCTCGGAGTACGAGGGCTACATGGGCAACTGGGGCAACACCCTGGACCGCTGGTACCACCGGGCGGCGATCGTCGTGTGGCCCCGCGAGCAGGCCTTCGCGAACCGCGCCGAGACCTCCCCGGCCTGGGCTCTCGATGAGCTCGCCGCGATGGTGTCCGCGGGCGACGTGCCGGGCGCCCGGGGCGCGGCGGCGACGCTCGCGCCGTTCTGGGACGGGGCGTTGCGCGCCCGGACGCCGGAGGACACGGGCAGGGTCTCCGGGCTGTTCGGCAAGGCGCTGCGGGCGGCGGACGTCGTGGCGGACCCGGAAACCGCGGCGATGCTGCTGCGCCCGTTCCGCATCGAGAACCTGACCGGCAAGCGCGTGAACTCGTTCGGCAAGATCGCCGACGAGTACGGTCAGCGGTGGACCGCGGAACTGCTGCGGACGTGGTTCGGCGGGGACCAGCCAGCGTGGGCATACGGAGCGGGACACGAACGGCCGCAGTGGGTGGCGGACCGGCTGCCGGATCTGTGTGCGGGGCTGCAAGCCAGGGGTAGTGCCGGCTCGGCGGCCGCGCGGCGGCTCCTCGACCTGGCCTGGGAGTGGCTCGGCAAGGAGATCGGCACCGGGTTCGCGTTGTCATCGCCCAGCTACCGCGACAGGGAACTCGGCAGCCTGGGTAAACCGCTCGCCTCGGTGCTGACGGCCGCTGCCGCGATCGGGGCAGCAGGCACACGAGATGCTGTGTCAGGGCATATCCGGGAACAGGCGGACGCGGTGACCGCGCTGGAGATGTCCGCGCTGCGCGCCGGGGCGGAGCTGCCCCGGGACGGCGCACGCGGCGAAGCCGGCTTCGGCGACCTGGCCGCCGACTGCGCCGCACGGCTGCGCGCCCGGCTGGCCCGCCCCCAGCGACCCTCCGGCGACTGGTCTATCGGACTGCCCGCGGGCGGCTGCACCTGCGACCTGTGCGACACGCTGCGGGTGTTCCTGGAAGGCAAGAGCCGACGCACATTCGAGTGGCCGCTCGCCCAGCAGGGCAGGCGGCACGTGCACTCCCGGATCGACGCCGCCGAGCTGCCCGTCACCCACCAGACCAGGCGTCAAGGCCGCCCCTACACGCTCGTCCTGACCAAGACCGACGCGCTGTTCGCCCGCGAGCAGGAGGCGCGGATCAGGGACGAAACCGATCTGGAGTGGCTCGCGACACAGTGGGATCCCGGTGCTTGACCGGTGTAATCCCCGAACGGCCCGGGGTGACTCATCGCTCGCCATGGTTGCATCCCGCGGCTGGCTCGATCGGCGTGCCCGCTAGCGCTGGTTGAGAGATCGCAGGCGGAACGTCATGACGCAGCGTGGACGGGAAGAGCTCCGGCCTTACCTTCGCGACGAGCGGCCGCCGGACGACCGCATCATCGTTGTCCGCGGCGGACCGGACACCCTTGCAAAGCTCGCGGTGCATGCCCGCCGGACGCATGACGCTTATGTTCTGGACGGTGAACCGCTGTGGTGGATCTCCGTGTATTGCGCGCTGGACGACGTGGGACCCGCATCGCTCGATGGCCTCCTGCGGCGCTTCGCCTCATATCGAGTCGTTCACCTGCCGCGAACGGGCCAGCTCCGACGCGCCGGGTTCCCGTTGCTGCCGTCGTTCGGGCGCCCGCACTACACGATCAGGCTCGACGACGGCGATCAGGCCGGGCTGACCCGCCTCCTTGAGAGCCTCGGCCCTGCGGAGGCCAATAAGTATCATCGAAGAGAACAGCCGGGAAGGAGGTAACGGTGGTCCGCGTCGACATCACCTGCGACCTGATGGACGAGGACGAGACCGGTCACGTGTGGGCCTTCCTGCGTGACGCGCGTGACCAGGCGCTCATCGAGCCCGGTGCCATCGTCGTCGCCGGTGACGAGGATGCGCCAGCCGTCGCCGAGGTCGTCGACATCGTCGACAAGCCGGCCGGCCGGGTAGTCCACCTTCACATCTTGCCGGGCCTGCTGGAGGACTACCAGGCAGTCATCCAGCGAGCGGTCATACCCGCTTGACCGCGCTCCCGGTACAAGCCGCTGGGCCTTACCTCAGCGCGTTGATCACTAACTGGACGCCGATGTGGAACCCGTCGCAGCGACGGCACGGCCGATCGGCGCCGGGCACGAAATGCTCACCGGGGCCGCCCGCGCAGTCTGCGACGCGGCCCAGGGCGTCGTCGGGGCATGGACGCAGCCCATGGATCCGGCGGAGCACACCCGTGCTCTCAGCCAGCTGTACTCGGTCCTCCGTGACCTCGGCATCGCCACCAGGGGTCTCGCCCGCTTCCAGACGGCCGGACACCCGGCCGATCCCTCGTCCGCGGACTTCCCTCGGCTGATCGCGGCGAGCGGGGAGCAGCTCCTCCGAGCGTGCCAGAGCCTGGATGGCGTACTGGCCGCCGAGGGCTTCGGCCCTGTTCCCGATCCTGACGAACCCGGCGCGGTGCTGTGCCAGGCGGCGCGCGACGCGATCACCGCGTGGCGGGAGCCAACTGGCACGAGCGCCGAACGTGGCACCGCCGTCGAGCAGCTCATCACGGCGATCGGCTACCTCGCCGTCGCCGCGCCCGGCCGGTGCTGGTCCCGCTGATCAACGGCGCGGGCCGGAACCTGCGCTGGTTCATCGAGGACGTGTGGGGCCAGTTCGACGCCGATCACGCCCGGCCCGGCGCCCCGCTGTTCCCCTCGGAGCGTAAGTGCCGGGACGGCTCGTGCGCGCGGGCGACCGCGGACGTGTTTCGCCGGCCGCTGGCCGAGGCCGCCGGCCGCCATCTGCGGGCCTGGGCGGGCAAGCTGACCCCGCATGTGCCGCGGCATTTCTGTGCCTCCCAGCTGTACCGGGCCGGGATGAGCCTGTTCGCGATCCAGGAGCTCCTCGGCCATTCCTGGACCGGCACCACGGCCCGGTACATCAACCCTTGGGAATTGCATCAGATGGGCGCGTTTGCGCTGGTCGCCTGATGGGCGGTGGTCCGCAATAGCCGCGGGCCGCTGGCGGCGGGTGCCGCCCGACCTCGGCGGTTGCGTGACGGTCCCGTGTGGTGCATGATCCTGCCTTTACATGAAGGCGGCTTGTGGGTCTGGAGG
>JASHYW010000722.1 GCA_030042885.1 Streptosporangiaceae bacterium
GCATAGAAGCCCTGGGCGCGGCCGACACGCTCGGAAAGACCGCGGCGCCAGTCAAAGTGCGCGCCGACCACGTAGCCGGTGGTGGCTACCAGGACGGGCAGGGCGACCACTGCCGAGGTGACCAGCCCCACTGCGAAAACGTCCGCAGCCGCACGGCCCGCCAGCGGGCGCAGCGCCTGGGCGGCGTCTTGCGCCGAGGCGACCGCGTGGTGCTGCCGGCCGAGCGTGGCCGCAGCGGCGACGAGCATGAACCACAAGATCACCGCGGTGAACACGGACCCGATGACGGCGCCTGCCCGGGCCTGCATGCTGCCGTCCGAGGTGCTGCCGGTCGGCTCTTCGACCCCCCGCCCGATGGTCTCCCACACGTAGACATAGCTGGTCAGCGTGGTCCCGAGCAGGGCCAGGCCGCCTGCCGCCACCCCGGGGCGCAGCGACAGCGCCGGGACCAGGCTGGCGGCCAGCAGGCGGGGCCAGTCCGGACGCGCCAGCACCGCCGCAGCGCCGAACGCCGCGAACCCGAGCATCAGATACCGCAGCACCGCCACCACCTGGCCGTACCGGCCGGCCAGCAGCACCCCGGCCAGCGCCAGCCCCAGCGGCGCCACCAGCCAGCGGGAATCCACACCGACCAGCAACCCAAGGCCGGCCGCCCCCGCCTGCAGGTCCGCGGCGATGGTCACCAGGTTGACCGCCACCACCGACACCAGCAACACGGCGGCCACACCCCGCCCGTAGCGTTTGAGAGTCAGCGACTGCAAGTCGTCCCGGGCCACCCCGCCGACCTGGGCCGCGATCGCCAGCACGACGGCGAGCAGCGGGGCAACCAGCAGCGCCAGCCAGGCCAGCTGGTAGCCGGTCCGGGCCCCGACCGCGACCGCGGTGCCGACGTTGGTCGGGTCGTTGTCCGACGCCGCCGCCACCAGCTCCGGGCCGATGCTCCGCGGCAGCCCCGGGACACACCTCCGCCGCATCCTGCCTGGAGGCCGCCAGTTCATCAGCCGGGCATCCTTTCACGACGATCGGCTCAGGCCGGGCCAGTCGTCCGGGTGCGCGCCGAAGGGGACGGCCGGCGGCCGGTCGCAGCTGCTGGTGATGTCGGCGGCGTGACCTGAGTCGGCTGCCGCGAGCAGGCTTTCCATCACGTCGAGCACGTGATAGGCGATCCGGCCATTGGCGCGGTGCGCGGTGCCGGTGGTCAGCGCGCTGGCCAGGTCCGAGACGCCGTAACCCCGCGCGGCCCCGCGATAGCCGCCCGCCTCGGCGGCCGGCGTCCAGTCCCCGGTCCCGGCGCGGAAGATGTGCACCGCCCCGCCGAACCCGTTGGGATCGGGCACCGATAGCGAGCCCTCCGTACCGTAGACCTCGAGATGCGGCAGCCGCCCGGCCCACACGTCGAAGCTCATCACCAGCGTCGACAACGCCCCGTTGGCGTGCTCCAGGACGCCGGTCACGTGCGTGGCCACCGCTACGTGGATCTCGGTGCCGACGTGGGGACCGCTGCCGATGGTGCGGGTGGCTCGCGGCGTGGCCGCCATGCCGGCCACGCGCCGCACCGGGCCCAGCAAGGTGACCAGCGCGGTCAGATAGTACGGGCCCATGTCGAACAGCGGGCCGCCGCCGGGCAGATAGTAAAACTCCGGGGCCGGATGCCATCGCTCGTGGCCGGGCGTGACCATAAACGCGGTCGCCGCGATCGGCGTGCCGATCTGGCCGGCGTCCAGGCAGGCACGTGCTGTCTGCACGCCGGTGCCGAGCACCGTGTCGGGGGCGCAGCCCACCCGAACCTCGGCGTGCGCGGCTGCGGCCAGCACCTGACGCGCCTGCCCGGTGGTGACCGCGAGCGGTTTTTCGCCGTAGACATGCTTGCCCGCCGCGATCGCTGCATGCGCGACCTCGGCGTGGGCCGCCGGGATCGTCAGGTTGAGGACGAGGTCGACGTCGTCGGCTGCCAGGAGCTCGGCGACGCCCAGCGGCCGCGCGCCCGGCGTCGCGGCGGCCGCGGCCCTGGCGCGTGCCTCGTCCAGGTCGGCGACCGCCACCACCGAGACGTTGGACAGCCGCCGCAGCGTCCTAAGGTAAGCGCCGCTGATCTGGCCGACGCCCACCACGCCGATCCGCAGCGCGGTCACCGCGCCGCCCATGCCATGCCCGCCCGGATCATCGCATCCACCTGCGGCACTTCCAGATCCGCCACCGAGTGGCCGATCGCGGTCACGAACACCCGGCCCGAACCCCAGCGGCGGGTCCAGGTGACCGGCATGACGACGCCGGCCAGATCGGGGTAGTCCGGATCGGCGACGAAATCGGTGACGGCCAGCACGTCGATGCCCGGATCAACGTGCAGGTAGTACTGCTCGGTGGTGATGGTGAACGGCCCGACTCCGGCCAGCACGGGATGATCCGCGCGGTCTGCCACGGGCCGCACCTCGTAGCTGACCAAGCCAGACGGGTGGTACACGAACTGGCCGCCCGTCACCAGGCTGTACGCCGGCTCGGCGCGGAACGCGTCGACAATGCCGCCGTGCCAGCCGGCGAAACCGGTCCCGGACCGCACCGCCTGGGACAGCCCGACCGCCTGCTGGCTGCTGATCGTGCCCATTGTCCAGCACTGCACCACCAGATCGGTCGCGGCAAGCCGCGCCTCGTCCAGATAGCTGTCCAGGGTCTCCGACACCGTCACATCGAATCCCGATTCCCTGAGCACCCGGGCATACCGGTCGCTCGCCGGAACGGGCACGTGGCCCTCCCATCCGCCACGGACCACCAGGGCACGCTTGCCGTCATGCCGGCGCCATAGGCTCTGACCTGTCATCCGCTGCCCTCCCGGCCCACACCTCGCCACTCGGTCCGCAGCCGTCCCGTCCGGCCCGACTCCAGGCAGCCATCATCACCGCCAGGCTGCCGATGTTGCCGTGGCACTCGCTCACCGGCGGTTCGCCGCCCCGCAGTGCGCGGACGAAATCGGCCAGCGAACCGTCGATGCCCTCACGTTCGCGTTCCCGGCCGAACGACATGCGCTGCCGTGCCACATCACAGCAAACAGTCTCGCCGATGGTAGCGGCCGACGCCTCACCCTGGCATTCCCTTATGGGGTTGCTGCGTCGGCAGCCGCAATGGCCAAGGTCGCCAAAGGCCATGACCTGGGCTGCGCCTGGCGCGGCCGGCGAGACGTACCCGGCCGCATCTGGCGCGAGTGTAAGCCGATCAGATCGCCCGACCGAAGTTCGCGAGTCGGCTACGGCCCCTTACGTGCATGACCTGATATGCCTCATATGAAGCGGCTCCGTGTCAAGCTTTTGCTGTTCCTGTGCCTGGTTCGTGTTGTGATCTCGGGTTTGTCCGGGTTTGCGTGTTGGGTGCGGGGGCGTGCCGGACTGGCCCCATGGCCTTGATCGCTGCCAGGTCACGCAAGCGGTGCCCGGAGTCAAGGGGCGCGGAGCGCTCGCACAGCGACGCCGCAGGCGCCGTTGACGCCGGGTGCCGCGCGCCGGGCCGCCTCTTCGGCGCGCAGCCCGGCCAGATACAACGTCCGGAACAGCGGGTAATCCCGGCCGGCGGCTGCGTATTTGCGCGCGCTGGCGACCCGTTCCCGCAAGAAGGCGAAGAACTCTTCCAGCCGTTCTGGCGCCGGCGGCGGGCTGGCCGACGGGGAGTCCGCGCCGACATGCCGCGCGGCGTTGAACTCATCGACCGGGTCGGCCAGAAGGGGTGCCCGACGGGGTCGGTGAAGACCCGGAAGCCCGTTTCGCGTTCACCGGGGACACGGATAGCACCCAGGGCGAGCAGATCCTGCTCGGCCTGGTCGGCATCGCTGACGCGGATGTCTAGGTGCATCTGCTGGGGATGTGCTGGATCAGGCCAGCGCGGCGGAACCCAGTCGTCAGCTTGCTGAAAAGCAAGCTGACGCAGGCCAGGTCCGGAACCGATGACGACCCAGCTGCCGATATCTTCGTTGATGCTCATACCCAGCACCTGGCAGTGGAACTCGGCAAGATCGCGCGGGTCGGGGCAGTCGATCACCGTCTTCTCGAGGCGTCCGATCATGCCCAAAGCATGCCAGCATGCTGGCGGACACCGTTTCGCTCCTCGGCCTGACCGGGCGATTGCGGTCGGCTGTGGGCATGCCCCGATTTGGCCGGTTCTGCGCGAGCTTCAGGCGGTTCTGCCATACACCAGCTGCCGCGCCATCAGATGACATGCATTGGGCCGTACTGAGCTGAGGTCGCGGCCGGGTGCCGGGAGACCTCCCCAGCTCAGACGGGCGTCACGATGGACCGCGTAGGCAATTCGCGTAGGGGGCGGATGCGCCCCCACCAGAGCGTGAGGAGGTCCCGATGCCCATCGCAGGCGGGCTGGATATTCA
>JASHYW010000723.1 GCA_030042885.1 Streptosporangiaceae bacterium
GACCACCCGTCCGCCTTCAGCGAGCCGGCCCACGGCACCACGTTCATGGCCAGCGGCGCGGGGAAGGGCCCGAGGTCGCCTACCGCCGACCGCACGTCACCGGCGCGCTGGCCGAGCGAGCGCGTGCCCGCCACCTTGTCAAGCTGCGCATAGAGCGTGTCGATGCCCGCCTGGCCCGCGCCCGAGGCCGCCTGGTACGAGGCCACCACCAGTTCGGTAAGGCCGAACGCCCGGTGCAGTGCGCCCACGGGCACGATCATCGACAGCGTGGTGCAGTTCGCGTTCGCGACGATGCCCTTCGGCCGGTTCGCCAGCTGATCGGGGTTGATCTCCGGAACCACCAGCGGGACCTGCGGATCCATCCGGAACGCGCCCGAGTTGTCGACCGCCACCGCGCCGCGTGCCGCCGCTGCCGGCGCCCACTGGGCTGAGACCTCATCGGGGACGTCGAACATGGCCACGTCGATGTCGTCGAAGGCGGCCTCCGACAGGGCGATCACCTCGGTCTCGCGGCCCCTGACCGTCAGCCGCCGCCCGGCCGAGCGTGGCGAGGCCACCAGCCTGATCTCGCCCCAGATGTCCTCCCGGCTGGACAGCAGGTCGAGCATCACCGTCCCGACCGCGCCGGTGGCCCCCACCACGGCCAGCGCAGGCCGGACCCTGAAGTCCCCGCTCACCGGCCGGTTCCCCCGTACACGACCGCCTCGACCTGATCCGAGTCGAGCTCGAAGGCCTTGTGCGTGGCCATGACCGCCGAGTCCACGTCGTCCTGGTCCACCACGACCGAGATCCTGATCTCCGAGGTCGAGATCATCTCGATGTTCACTCCCGCGTCAGCCAGAGCGCTGAAGAACCGGGCGGTCACACCCGGATGGGACCGCATCCCGGCCCCGATCAGCGACACCTTGCCGATCCTGTCGTCGTAGAGCAGTGATTCGAAGCCGACCGTCTCCCGCAGGTGCTGCAGGGTGGCCATCGCGCGCTGGCCGTCGTCGCGGGGCAGCGTGAAGGAGATGTCCGTCCGGCCGGTCGCCACGGCGGAGACGTTCTGCACGATCATGTCGATGTTGATGCCGGCCCCGGCGATCGCGGTAAAGATCCTGGCCGCCTCGCCCACCCGGTCCGGCACCCCCACCGCGGTGATCTTCGCCTCGCTCCGGTCGTGCGCGACCCCGGAGATGATGGCCTGCTCCATCCCGGTTACCTCCGATGTGTTGTCCGCGTGCGCGGTGACCCAGGTTCCGTCCCGGCTGGTGAAGGAGGAGCGCACGTGGATGGGTACCCCGTACCGCCGCGCGTATTCCACACAGCGAAGCATCAGCACCTTGGACCCGCACGCGGCCATCTCCAGCATTTCCTCGTAGCTGATCCGCGGGATCCGCCTCGCGAACCGCACGATGCGCGGGTCAGCGGTGAAGACGCCGTCCACGTCGGTGTAGATCTCGCACGCGTCGGCGGCCAGGGCCGCGGCGAGGGCGACCGCGGTAGTGTCCGACGCGCCGCGGCCCATGGTGGTGACGTCCTTGGTGGTCTGTGACACGCCCTGGAAGCCGGCCACGATCGGGATCGCGCCGTCGGCCAGCGCACCGGAGATGCGGCCGGGCTTGATGTCGATGATGCGTGCCCGGCCGTGCGCGGCGTCGGTGATCACGCCTGCCTGGGACCCGGTGAACGATCGGGCCTCCAGGCCGAGAGCGGCGATCGCCATCGCCAGCAGCGCCATCGAGATCCGCTCGCCCGCGGTCAGCAGCATGTCAAGCTCGCGGGCGGGCGGCAACGGGCTTACCTGGCTGGCCAGTTCCATGAGCTCGTCGGTTGAGTCACCCATCGCGGAGACGACCACCACGACCTGGTCTCCGCCCTTGCGGGTGGCTACGATCCGCTGCGCGACCCGCTTGATGCCATCCGCGTCGGCGACCGATGAGCCGCCGTATTTCTGCACGATGAGCGCCACGGACGGCGCACCTCCCCGAGAGTGACTGAACCCTTGAGTGTAGCCGCTAAAGGCTCGTCCGCTCCTCGGCGACGTCGAGGCTGGCGTGCGCGACCACCGCGTGCAGCGCACGCAGGGCCGCGCCGCCGTGGGTTCCCCAGTGGTTGAAGTAGGAGTACTGCCACCACCACAGCGCCTCGAGGGACCGTCCGGCCTGATAGTGCTTGAGCCCGTGGATGAGATCGGCGGCCACCGCCGCGATGTCATCGGAGATCCGGAACGGCAGGCACGAGGTGTCCGAGTACGGGTCGAACACCTCGGCGTACTCGTCGCATGCGGCCAGCCGGCGGGCCAGGCCGGTGCGCAGCGCGTCGAGGTCTGGGTCGTCGCCTACCTCTGGCTCCCAGTTACCCGGCAGGATCACGTCGCGGCTGGCGCCGAGTTGCGCTCCCGCGAGCAGGATCTGCGACACTTCCAGCAGCAGCATCGGCACGGTCTCGTCGCCCCCTCGCTGCGCGAGCGCGGCCACGCCGTCGATGAAGTTCTTGACGTTCGCCGCGATCTGGTCTGCGATCGGCCGCCATTCGCCCCCCTGAGCTGGCGGTTCAGACATCAAGTAGTCTCCGTCCTTCGAATGCGCGGCCCAGCGTCACCTCGTCGGCATACTCCAGGTCGCCCCCGACCGGCAACCCGCTCGCGGGCCGGGTCACCCGCAAGCCCATTGGCTTTACCAGCCTAGCGAGAAAGGTGGCCGTTGCCTCCCCCTCGAGGTTCGGATCGGTCGCCAGGATCAGTTCGGTCACCGTGCCGTCGGACAGCCGGGTCATCAGCTCCTTGATCCGCAGTTCGTCCGGGCCGACCCCATCGATGGGGCTTATCGCTCCCCCGAGCACGTGATAGCGACCGCGGAACTCGCGGATCTTCTCCACCGCGGCGACGTCCTTCGGCTCTTCCACCACGCAGATCACCGTCGGGTCGCGCCGCGGGTCGAGACAGATACGGCACTCGTCGGCTTCGGCCACGTTCCCGCAGGTCCGGCAGAACCGCACCCGCTCGGTGACCTCGATCAGGACATCCGCGAGCCGCCTGACGTCCGCCGGATCGGCGGCCAGCAGGTGAAAGGCGATGCGCTGAGCGCCTTTCGGCCCGACCCCTGGCAGCCGGCCGAGTTCGTCGATGAGGTTCTGGATGACCCCTTCGTACACGGCAGATCCCTAGGTCTCCGGGCCATCGTCCTCGTCCGGTTCGTCCTCGTGCCCGCCGGGAGCGCCGATTCCGAGACCGGACAAGTCGAGCCCGCCGGGCAGGTTGAGGCCACTAGGCAGGTCGAGGCCGCCGGGCATGCCAGCGCCCGACATGACGGCAGCAAGAGGTCCCATCTGCTGCTGCTGAAGCGCCTCGGCGGCGCGGTAGGCGTCGCGAACCGCGGCGAGCACGAGATCGGCGATGGTCCGGGCTGTCTCCTCCGGGTCCACCGGATCGACCGCGGCCGGGTCGATGCTGAGGTCCATGAGCTCGCCCTGGCCGTTGACGGTAGCCCGGACCAGGCCGCCGCCCGCCGTCCCGGTGACTTCGGCGTCGGCCAGCGCCTGCTGCGCGTTCATGAGCTGTTCCTGCATCTGCTGTGCCGCCGCGAACAGCTGCTGCATATCCATCTGGGGTTCCACATCGGCCTCCTACGCAGAGCCTACGACCACCCCGGACCAGCCGAGCCAGGTAAGGCTCGCTGGCTCAGTCTTCGATCTCGCTGATAACCTGGCCGCCCAGCTCACGCTGGATCAGGTCCATGCCGGTGAGTTCCGCCGCGCCGGAAGCCTGATCGCCGGCGGGCTCGTCGGCATCGCCCGAAGGCGTCTGTTCGGACGGCGGCTCATCGT
>JASHYW010000724.1 GCA_030042885.1 Streptosporangiaceae bacterium
GTCGCGAGGCCGAACGGGGACTAAACCGGGCCAGCCTCCGGTTGTCAGAGCCATTCGGTAGGTTTCCGCTGGGATGATCGCCTGACCTTTCCGGGGGCTCGGCCATGCCGCGTGTGATGCTGTCCTGGCAGTACGCGCTGATCATCGCGGCCTACCTGGTGACCGTCGCGGGGCTGAGCCGGGTCCGGCGCGTGGCCCGGACGGTGTTGGCCCAGGGGGACGACCCCCCGCGATCCGTCCGATCGCGGGGGGGAACCGTCCCCCCCGTACCTCCACGGCCCTGGTGGGGCGGGGTGGCCTGGGAGGCCGCGGTGCTGTTCGCGCTGTACGGGCTGTGGCAGTTCGCCGGGTCGTTCACGGTGATGAGCCCGGACGGCGCGCTGCCCAGGGCCCGCTGGCTCTGGCACGCCGAACGCGTGCTGCACCTGCCCAGCGAGACCAGCGTCCAGCGGCTCTTCCTGCCGCATCCGCTGCTGGTGCAGGCGTTCAACCTGTACTACGACATCCTGCACTTCCCGGTCCTCGGTGCCTGCCTGATCTGGCTGTACGCGCGGCACCGTGCCAGGTACCCGGCGATCCGGACCACCGTAGTCCTGTTCACCATGATCAGCCTGCTCATCCAGTTCATCCCGGTGGCACCGCCGCGGATGCTGCCGGCCACCGGGATGGTGGACACCGCGGTGCGGTACGGCCAGTCGGTGTACTCCGGGCACGCCGGGTTCGACGCGGATGAGCTCTCGGCCATGCCGTCGGTGCACGTCGGGTGGGCGCTGATCGTGGCCATCGCGGTGATCACGGTGTCGCGGAGCCGGTGGCGCTGGCTGGCCGCGGGCTACCCGGTGCTCACGATGCTGGCAGTAGTGGTGACGGCCAATCACTTCTGGCTCGACGGTATCGTGGCGGGACTGCTGGTGGTCATGGTGCTGGGGCTGCAGCGCCTGATACGAGGGCTCCGGCCTGGTAAGTCTTCCGGAACGGCCCAGGTCAGGCCCATGCGCGGGGAAGTGTCCGTGCGACCATGACGCCAGGACGCACACGCCCGGCTGCGCGAACTGGCCGAGGAGTACCGCGGATAGGTTTCTGCGGCGCGTGGCTTTCAGCGCTCGCTGTCCAGCATGCCACCCAGGGGTTCAGCGCTCGCTGTCCAGCATGGCCACCTGAGCGGCGTCGTAGCGGTCTCCCGCGACCGCGTCGGCGGGTACGGCGGCCTCGATCGCGGCGAGGTCGTCCGCGCTGAGCGTCAGGTCCAGGGCGCCCAGGGCCTCGGCGAGGCGATCGCGGCGCTTGGTCCCGATCAGAGGGATGATGTCGTCGCTGCGAGAGGCCACCCAGGCGATGGCCAGCTGCGCGGCGGTTGCCCCCTTGTCCTCGGCGATCGCCTCGAGCGCGGCGAGCAGCTCCAGGTTCCTGGCGTGGTTCTCGCCGCGGAACCTGGGGAACCGGATGCGCGGGTCATCGGGCGCCAGCCGGGCGGTGCCGCTGCTCAGCAGGCCGCGCGACAGGATCCCGTAGGCGGTGACGCCGATGCCGAGCTCGCGCACGGCGGGCAGGATCTGGGCCTCGATCCCGCGGCTCATCAGCGAGTACTCGATCTGCAGCGCAGCCACCGGATGGACGGCGTGGGCCCGGCGGATGGTGTCCGCCCCCATCTCGGACAGGCCGAGGTAGCGGACGTACCCCGCCTTGATCATCTCGGCGATCGCCCCGACCGTCTCCTCGATCGGCACCCGCGGGTCAAGCCTGGCCGGCTGGTACAGATCCACGTAGTCGGTGCCCAGCCGGGTCAGCGTGTAGGCCAGCGAGCTCTTCACCATGGCGGGGCTGGCGTCGTGCCCGACAAACGCGCCGGACGGGTCGCGCTGCCCGCCGAACTTGACCTGGATGAACACGCTGTCCCGGGGAATCCCGCGCAGCGCGTCGTGGAGCAGCAGCTCGTTGTGGCCCATGCCGTAGAAGTCGCCGGTGTCCAGGAGCGTGATCCCGGCGTCGATCGCGGTGCGGATCGTGGCCAGGCTCTCGGCGTCGTCGGCCCGCCCGTAGATGCCCGACATGCCCATCAGGCCGAGGCCGACCCGGGACACCATGGGCCCGCCGCGACCCAGCGTGGTCGTCTCCATCACCCCCACCCTATCCACCGCGGGCTCCGGGGCGGGTCGCGATGCCTGTGCGTGCTGTGATGCACGAGCGCTCCGTGATGCGCCTCACCGCCTAAAGATCTGGGAGGATTCGGGCTTCCGGGAGTTTTCGGTGCACTATGATCCACCAAATCCTCCCACAAACCCGGATCCTCCCCGAAAAGTCTGATCGTCTCGTACTGATGTGCGAATTGTGTTTCCGAGGACAGCGGGACCTCAGGAGCGCGCCTTGTGCGGGAGAAGCGGAGCGGCGCTGGCCCGGTGACGCTGAACGGTAGGGTCGGGTGGCGTGCCTGCGGTCATTCTGGCGTCCGGTTCGGCGGCCCGGCTGGCGGTGCTGCGCGCCGCCGGGCTCGATCCCGAGGTCGTCGTGAGCGGCATCGACGAGACCGCGTTCACGGCAGGCACGCCGGCCGAACTGGCCGGCCTGCTCGCCCGGGCGAAGGCGGCCGCGGTCGCGTCCGGGCGCCAGGACGGGCTGGTGATCGGCTGCGATTCGCTGCTCGACCTGGACGGGCGCGCGCTGGGCAAGCCCGGCTCGGCCGATGAGGCGGCCGCCCGCTGGCGGGTGATGTCCGGACGGACAGCCACGCTGGTCACCGGGCACTGCGTGATCAACGTCGCCACCGGGCAGCAGGCCGCGGCGGTGGCGGCGACCAGGGTGCGGTTCGGGACGCCATCGGAGCAGGAGATCGCCGCCTACGTCGCCTCCGGCGAGCCGCTCATGGTGGCCGGGGCGTTCACCCTGGACGGGAGGGGCGGCTGGTTCGTGGAGGAGATCGATGGCGACTTCGGCACCGTGCTCGGCGTCTCGCTGCCGCTGTTGCGGCGCCTGCTGGCCGACCTGGGCATCGCCGTGACCTCGCTGTGGACCTGACCGGTCCCTGCTCCGAGCGGCACAGGGCCGGGCTCAGCCGCACTACGCTAGAGGCGAGCCACAGGCGCGACACGACCCGGACGGGAATGCATGGAACCTGAACCCAGCGTGCTGGAGAGCCTGCGCAGGGCGGTCGACGCGATGCCCGACGACGTGCCGCTCCGCCTGCACCTGGCCACGATGCTGCTGCGGGGCGGCCAGCACGACGAGGCGGTCAGGCAGCTCGGCGCCGTGCTGCAGCGCGACCCGGGCAACTCCCAGGCGCTCGGCCTGCTCCGCGACTCGCTCCTGGGGTCCGGCCCGGCGCCGGAATCAGCGCAGACCGCAGGCCAGCCTCCCTCCGCTCCGGCCGGTCTTGGAGACATTTCCGCCGAACGGTCCGTGGTGCCTCCTCCCCCGCCCGGCCCGGCGCATCCCGACCAGCCGCACGAACCGGGCACGGCGCCGCAGTATGACTGGTCGCAGGCGGAAGACGAGCTGCGTGACGTGCTGCCTGCCATGTTCATCGGCGAGGGGGA
>JASHYW010000725.1 GCA_030042885.1 Streptosporangiaceae bacterium
TCGACCTCGGCGCGCTGGGTGTCGCTGACCGCTGGGCCGATCTGGCCGTCGCCACCTGGAGCGCGACCCGGAACTTCGGATCAGGCTGGGAGCCGCTTCTGCTCCAGGCCTACGACGTCTCACCCGACCCGGAGCGTACCCGGTACTACCGCCTGCTGTACGCGCTAGGCCCGTGAAACCCGTCCCCGGCGCCTGCACGAGGATGGGTTCATGACACCTGAGCAAGATGTGCCGCGCGTGGTCAGCACCAGCCGCGAGATCGCGGCCGAGCCGGACCGGATCTTTGAGCTGATCGCGGATCCGTCTGCGCAGCCCCGCTGGGACGGCAATGACAACCTGGCCTGGGCGCCGGCCGGGCAGCGCGTCCGGCGGGCCGGCGACGTCTTCACGATGACGCTGACCGGGGGCAGCGTCCGGGAGAACCACGTGGTCGAGTTCGAGGAGGGCCGCAGGATGGCCTGGATGCCCTCCGAGCTGGGCCGGGAGCGGCCCGGGCACCTGTGGCGATGGGAGCTCGAGCCGACCGGCGCGTCAGGCACGCGGGTCACCCATACCTACGACCGGACCGAGCTGACGGATGAGAACCGCCTGCCGCGCGCCCGGGCGACCACGGCCGACAAGCTCCGCGCCTCACTCGACCGGCTCGCGGCCCTGGCCGAAGAGCAGGGCCCGACCGTTTAGCCACAGCCTGCGACCCGCCGGTTCCCGCCCCTGATTTACCGGCCGAAGCCCGTTCCGTACATTGACCATATGCCCGACGGCACGCTTTCCGTCTATGCCCGGAGCCAGCCCGACAAGCCGGGCGTCATCGACGACAGGCCCGACGGGACCGTCGTCACCTGGACGTACGCCGAGCTCGAGACGCGGTCGAACCGGGTGGCGAACCTGCTGCTCTCGCTGGGGGCCGGGCCGGGCCGGAAGGTCCTGTGGTGCGGGCCGAACTCGCCTGAGGTCGTGGCGGTCATGACCGCCACCAGGAGGATCGGCGCGGTCGCCGTGCCGCTGAACTACCGGCTGAAGCCTGACGAGGCGCTGTACGTCATCAACCACAGTGACGCCGAGGTCGCCTACGTGGACTACGAGTACGCGCCGATGTTCGCGGCGCTGTGCGGCCAACTGGAGAAGGTGCGGCACATCATCGCGGTCGGGGGCCCGGACCCGAAGGCCCCGGACGGGATGCTGACCAGCGCCGATATCGCGGAAGCATCGGCCGATGTGCCCGACGTCGGGGACGCGGCCGGCACGGGCGGGACGATGATCTACACCTCAGGCACGACCGGCAAGCCGAAGGGCGCGGTACGGTCGGGCCCCCCGGATCCGGAACTCCTCGGTGCCCTGCTGAACCTGTTCGGCTACCGGCCCGACGACATTCACATCACTTCCGGCCCGCTGTACCACAGCGGGCCCAGCGCGTTCATGAGCGCTGGCCTGCTGTTCGGCCAGACAATCATCGTGCAGCGCAAGTTCGACCCCGAGGACTGGCTGCGGCTGGTGGACAAGTACAAGGCGAGCTCGACGTTCTCCGCGCCCCCGGCGGTCCGGATGATCTGCGCGCTGCCCATCCAGGTCAAGGACCGCTACGACCGCTCCTCCATGCGCGTCATGGTGGCCAACGCGGCACCGTGGAGCTACGCGCTCAAGCAGCAGTACGTGGCGGACTTCCCGCCCGGGTCGCTGTTCGAGATCTACGGGTCGACCGAGCTCGGCGTGGATACCGTGCTGATGCCCGGGGACCAGATGCGCAAGCCGGGGTCATGCGGCAAGCCGGCTCCCGGCATCGAGATCATGCTGGTCGACGACGACGGCCACCAGGTCACCGGTACCGGGCCGGACCATCCCGGCGAGGTTTTCGTGCGGTCCAAGGGCACGTTCGACACCTACTACAAGAACGACGCCAGCTATGAGTCGAACAGCCGCGGCGACTTCCATACGGTCGGCGACATCGCGTACCGGGACGACGAGGGCTACCTGTACATCTGCGACCGCAAGACCGACATGATCATCTCCGGCGGCATGAACGTATACCCCGCCGAGGTCGAGGCCGCGCTGGAGCAGCATCCCGGGATCTATGACGTCGCGGTGTTCGGGATCCCCTCTGAGCAGTGGGGGGAGGTCGTGCACGCCACGGTCGTGCGGTCCCCTGGATCGTCGCTGACCGGCGAGGAGATCATGGCGTTCGCACGCGAGCACCTGGCCAGTTATAAGGTGCCGCGGTCGGTCGACTTCACCGAGGAGCTGCCCCGCACCGGATCGGGCAAGCTCCTCAAGCGCCAGCTCCGGGCGCCCTACTGGGTCGGCCGGACCGCCCAGGTCGGCTAGGGCAGGCCCGGCGCACCGGCCGGGATGTGCACGGCGATCTCGCCGCCGAGCCGGTACCCGGCGGACAGGCCCAGGTTGTCCCCGCTCCAGAAGCTGCCCGGGTCATACCAGTCCGGGCGGCGGTCGCCGGGCAGCAGCCCCATGGCCTGGTAGGTCACCGCGAGTACCTGCGCGCAGTAAGCCGTCTGCGGGTCGGCGCCGCGGCCCTGGTTCCCCAGCGCCGGCACGCGGCCGAGCAGCCAGCCCGAGGCGAGCCGGGCCGTGGACGGGAACGGGGTGCCATCCAGCCGCGCGATCGTCCGCAGCACCGCGTCTTCCATCTCACCGGTCACCGCGGGGTCCAGCTGGCGTAGCCAAGCCCGCTGGCCGTACCGGGCCGCCCAGACGAGGACCGCCTCACGCAAGTCATGCAACTGGACCCCGCGGTGGCGGGATCCGGTCCACACATCCGGCAGGGAGCGGCCCAGCTCGGCGTGCCACATCAGCGGCGGCAGGTCCTCGATGGCCACCGACATGCCCACGTGGTTGACCGGGCTGTTGGTCGCCACCTGGATCGCGCGGTCGGCCACCGTGTGCCCGCGGAACAGCCACACATCACCGGTGCGGGCCAGCTCCACGGCCTGATCCAGGGTGATGCTCGCGGCGGACACGGTCTAACCTAAGCAGATGCGCTGGCTCAAGGTGCTGGGGCTGGCCGCTTTCGCAGGCGTGGCCGCCACCGGGGTGGTGATCATCCGCGACGAGCGGCGCCGCCGCGCCTACACCCCGGCCGAAGTCCGGGACCGGCTGCACGCCCGGCTGGCCGGCACGCCCGAAGCCCGCCAGGCCCCGCCGGATTACCGGCCGTGAGTATCAGCACCATGCCCCGGGGCAGGGCGATGAGCCAGGGTCACGTGCGGCGGAACTGCAGGCCCGCGAAGTCGCCCGACGTGCGCCATTGGTCGATGTAGCGGAAGTACGCCGTGGCGCCCTTGTGGTATCCGCCGCCCAGCGGAAACTGCCGGCCATCGAAGTGGCCCTCGTTGTTGTAGTAGCCAGGGGTGCAGTCGGCTAGGAACGAGGTCATGACCGGGTTGGGTATGAGCCGCTCCATCCAGGCGTCCTCCGCCTCCCTGGTGACCTCGACCACGTCCAAGCCGTGGCCGGCCATGTAGGAGACGACAGCCGCGACCGTCTTAGCTGAGTCGGTCAGGTTGTGTGGCACGTTGGCGATCACGTTGCCTCCTTGCCACAGCTGGACGTGAAAAGCGTTGGGGAACCCGTGCACGTGAACGCCGTGCATGCTGCGCATCCCGCCTGACCAGGCCTCCGACAGCTTCGTGCCGTCGCGGCCGGTCATGTCGAACCCGTACCGCCTGGTCGCCTCGGTGCCGACCTCGAAGCCGGACGCGTAGATGATGCAGTCCACGGGGTACTCGACCCCGGCCACGACAACCCCGGTGGGGACGATCCGTTCGACCCCCTTGCCGTCGGTGTCCACCAGGTGCACCGAGGGCAGGTTGTAGGCGCTGAGGTACTCGTCGTGGAAGCAGGGCCGCTTGCACAGCTGCCGGTACCAGGCCTTCAGCCGCTGCGCGGTCTGCTGATCGGTCACGATCGCGTCCACCCGGGCGCGGATCTCGCTCATCTTCTCGAAGTCGGCGGTCTCGAAGTCGTCCAGCAGTTCCTGGAGCCCAGCCGGGCCCGGGCGCGGCGCCAGGAGCCGGCCGCGGATCCGCTTGGCCAGGTCGGTCCATCCGTCGTTCACCAGATC
>JASHYW010000726.1 GCA_030042885.1 Streptosporangiaceae bacterium
TCCCGCAGGGGCAGCCCCAACCCGAGCCTGACCCACCAGGACGCGATCGGGAACGGCGTGTAACGGCCCACGGTGGTCAGGGCCTCAGCCGCCATCTCTTCCTTGCTCATCTTCAGGGCCAGCAGCTCGGCCTGGACGGCCGCGAGCCGTTCCACCGGGCCGGCGATGTGCACGGGGAGATCGGCCAGGACCGCCGAGACCTGGTTCTCGTAGACGTCCTCCTCGCCGGGCGCCCGGACCGACACCGGGACCAGCGAGCGGACCATGTGCGGTCCCGGCTCCTCGCCGCGGGCCAGCAAGAGCGCCCGGAAGCCGCCGCTGATCGCGGCCAGGACGACGTCGTTCACCGTCCCGCCCAGCTTCCGCCTGATCGTCTTGACGTCATCCAGCGACGCCCGGGCCCAGGTGTAGCGCCGTTGCCGGCCGATGGGCCCGCTCAGCGAGGATCCGGTGGGCGGCCACAGGGCGGGGGTCAGCTTCGCGAGCGCACGCGCCGTGTCGGCCACCTGCCGGACCGCACCTGCCGGATCGGCTATCGCGCTGTTCAGCGCGAGGGCCTCCCGGACCGGGAGCGCGACAATGTCCAGCAGGGCCTGGGCAGCCAGCTGGAGGGGAGAGGGCTCGGCGCTCACGGCACGGTCATCGGCGGCGGGCGGTGAAGGCTCGGGCGAGAAGTCGAAGATCACGCGGTACAGGTCGGTGCCTGAGATCCCGTCGACCATGCAGTGATGCACCTTCGAGATCAGCGCCCAGCGGCCCTCGGCGAGTCCTTCGGCCACCCAGTACTCCCACAGCGGGTGATCGCGGTCCAGCCGCTGGGACATCACCCGCGCCATCAGCGCGGCCAGCTGCTCGTCCCCGCCAGGGGCCGGGAGAGCGGTGCGCCGGACATGGTAGCCGAGGTCGAAGTCCGGGTCGTCCACCCAGACCGGCCGCCCCAGGCGGAACGGCACCGTGCGGAGCTTCTGGCGGTAACGGGGCACGCGCGGCAGCCGCCCGGCCAGATGGGCCAGGAACTCCTCCTGGGACGGCACCGGGCCTTCGAACACGGCGATCGACGCGATTGCCATCGACGTGTGCGGGTCCGCGTCCTCCGCATCGACGAACAGGGCGTCCAGCGTGTTCAGCCTGTTCATGACGGCCTCCCTACCCGGCAGGACCGATCTCGCCGCTCCCGCACGCGGGGCTCGGCCACGCCAATAACATCTCCGGCCAGCATCGTAGGACCCCGGCTGTCGCCAGGCCCGGGCCGCTCGTCCTGCGCACGGGGACCTTCGGCCCTTGATGAGGGCCCATCGCTCGCCGCCCATCCCGGCGCAGATGTTTAGTTCAGCGCCGTAGTGGGCTACGATGCAGCGAGTCTCCGGCCGGTGTAGCTCAGCAGGCAGAGCAGCCGTCTTGTAAACGGCAGGCCAGCGGTTCGAATCCGCTCACCGGCTCCCAGGTCAGAGGCTATATAGCCCTCTGCGAACTTAGCCGCGTGGACCGGTTCGTGGACCGAATGACACCGATCGGGCCCATCCTGTTGCTATGCCTAGAGTTGCCAGAGGTCACGTAGAGCAACTGCCGAGCGGATCGTGGCGCGCCAGGGTGTACGCCGGGGTCGATCCGATCACCCAGCGGGAGATCCGTCTCAAGGCCACCGCCAAGACCGAGCAGCAGGCGTACATCGAGCTCGGCAGGCTGCTCAAGCAAGCCTCCGAAGGCCGCACGCCCGAGTCCGGCGCGACCATGGCCAAGCTGCTTGACGAGTACGCGGCAATCGCGCCATGGGACGTGTCCACGCGGCAGACCAACGAAGGGTTCATCCGCCGCACCATCAAGCCTGCCCTGGGGCACCTGCAGGTGCGGAAGGTGCGCGGCCCAATCCTTGACAAGCTGTACGCGGAGCTGAAGCGCTGCGGCGACCTGGCGTGCACCGGCAGACCGTTCACCGAGCACCGCAACGTCCCGGTCCTAGTGATCGACCCACGCGGCCCGCGCCCGGCCTGGCAGCAGGTCACCGCCACGCTGACCGAGGCCATCCGGTCAGGGACCCTCGCCCCGGGCGATGAGCTGCCGTCGATCACCGAGCTGAGTGCCCTGGAGGGGATCGGTACGGGCGTGATCCGGCACGCCCTGGAGACGCTCGCCGCGGATGGTCTGATCATCGCGCGGCACGGCCGCGCCGCGGTCGTGGCCGGAGAACCCAGCGACAATCCGCGCCTGAGCCGGCGGCGGCCCGGCTCCGGTCACGACTGCCGCCGGGCAGGGTGCCGTCCGCACGTCTGCCACCCGATGAAGCCCAGCACCATCCGCGGCATCCATAGCATCCTGTCCGGCGCGTTCGCCGCCGCACAGCGCTGGGCGTGGACCGACCGCAACCCCGCCGAGTCAGCCAAGCCGCCGACCACCATCCGCCAGTCCATCCCGGCCACCTCGCCGGATGACGTCGCCAAGGTAATCGCCGAGGCCCGCGCGCGCAGCGCTGGCCTGGGCCTGTACCTGTGGCTCGTGGTGGTCGCAGGTGTGCGCCGCGGCGAGCTGTGCGGCCTGCAGCTCCGCGACATCGACCTGGAACGCGGCCTGGTGCACGTCGCCTTCAACTACGTCGTCCGCGGCGGCCAGCGCGTCCGCAAGCGGCTAAGACCCACCAGGACCGCTGGCTGGCCATCGACCCGGACACCTGCGCCCTGATCGCCAGCTACCTGGACGAGATCAGGGCCGAGCTGGCCGCAGTCGGCGTCGGGCTGTCGGATGACGCGTACCTGTTCTCCAACGACCCTGCCCACGCTCGCCCGTGGAACCCGGACTGGGCTACGCACAAGGTCGCCGAGGCGGCCGCCGCGGCCGGGGTAAAGCTCGACATCAAGGGCGGCCGTCACTACACCGCCAGCCAACTCCTGGCCGGCGGCTTCGACCTGCGCAACACCGCCGCCCGCCTCGGCCACAGCGGCGGCGGCGCGACCACCCTGCGGCACTACGCCGACCCGGTCCCCGAGGTCGACCGGCGCGCCGCTGCCTATCTCGCAAAGCTGACCGCAAGATCTGGAGCCCAGAACGGCTGACGCTTGCGCCGATGCACACGGGGCGCACATCACCAGACTCACCCTGCAGATGTTTTCGTTTTTTTCGTTAAGAGTTATCCTACAGATAGGCGGCAGCGAAGGGGAACCGAAATGAGCACGCGGGCGGCGAGCGGGGAGGCTACGACGTACCTCGTTGAGGGAAGCCAGCTGGCCGAGGTGGTTGACTTCGTGGCTGAGCTGGCGCGGCGCGGAGTGGCCGTTCCGGAGTCTAAGCCTGCCCTGGTCGGATCCGGCGGCCGCCGCCTCGAGGTACCCGGGCCGGTGTTCGATGCCCTAGTGCAAGTGGCAACGGCGATGGCCCACGGGCAGGGCGTCACCGTCATTCCGCAGAACGCACTGCTGACAACTCAGGAGGCCGCCGAGCTGCTCGGCATCTCCCGTCCCACGCTCGTCCGGCTGCTCGAAGAAGGCGCGATCGCGTATGAGCAGCGCGGCAGGCACCGGCGCATCATGCTCGCCGACCTTCTCGCCTATCAGGCCAGCATGCGCCGGGGGCGCCGGGAAGCCCTGGACCGGATGGCGCGAGAAGGACAAGCGGCCGGGCTGTATGACGCCACCCCCGGACCGCCGGCCCGGACCCGGTTACAGTCGCCGATGGCGATGTTCCCGGCGTTTCTCGACACGTGTACCCTGTATGGCGCCTACCTGTGCGACTCGCTGCTA
>JASHYW010000086.1 GCA_030042885.1 Streptosporangiaceae bacterium
ATCGACCGGGAGGGTGTCGGCCGCCTGGTCGACATCGCAGTCAGGGAAGGCCGGGCCGCCCGCCCGGACCTCCACATCGGCGTGTGCGGCGAGCACGGCGGTGATCCGGAGTCCGTGCACTTCTTCCACCAGGTCGGCCTGGACTACGTGTCCTGCTCGCCGTTCCGTGTCCCGATCGCCCGCCTGGAGGCAGGCCGCGCGGCGCTAGCCTCGGGTGGCTCCGACACCAGGTAGAAAGGGGTTTGTGCCGGGATACGACGAAAGCGCCACGGCCCGCTGGGTGGCAGAGCTGCCCAAGCGGGCCGGGCGCAGCGACTTCGAGCGGGACCGCGCCCGCGTCCTGCACAGTGCCGCGCTGCGCAGGCTGGCCGCCAAGACCCAGGTGGTCACGGCCGGCTCGGCCGACTTCCCCCGCACCAGGCTGACGCATTCCCTGGAATGCGCGCAGATCGGGCGCGAACTCGGCCGCGAGATCGGCTGCGACCCCGACCTGGTTGACGCCGCCTGCCTGGCTCATGACATCGGCCACAGCCCGTTCGGCCACAACGGCGAGTTTGCCCTGGACGAGCTGGCGCAACCGTGCGGCGGGTTCGAGGGCAACGCCCAGTCCCTGCGCATCCTCACCAGGCTGGAGCCCAAGGTGGCCGGAGCCGGCCTGAACCTGACCCGGGCCACCCTGGATGCCACCCTCAAGTACCCCTGGTTCAGCCGTGGCCCGGGCACCAAATACGGCGTCTACGCCGAGGACGCCGAGGTGTTCAGCTGGATCAGGACGGGTGCCCCGGCCGGGCGGCCCTGCCTGGAAGCCCAGGTCATGGACTGGGCCGACGACATCGCCTACTCGGTCCACGATCTGGAGGACGGCTTTCACGCGGGCCTGATCACCTTTAAGAACCTAAATTCTTCAGCCGAACGGTCCGTGGTATCACACGTCACAGCCACCACGTACTGCGACGATGACGTCTCCGTGGCGGAACTCACCGAGATCCTCGACGGGCTGCTCAGCCTGGACATCTGGCCAGCCTCCTACGACGGTGGCCCGGAAACGGTGGCCGCACTGAAAAACCTGACCAGCGAGCTGATCGGCCGTTTCTGCCTAGCCGCCCAGGACGCCACCCTCGCCGCCCACGCGGCCCCGCTCACCCGGTACGCAGCGGACCTCATCGTGCCGCGGCGGCAGCGGCTGGAGTGCGCGCTGCTGAAGGGGATCACCGCGCACTACGTGATGACCCGCGCGGGCGTGGTCGCCGCCCAGGCGCGGGAGCGGGAGCTTCTCGCCGAACTGGCCCTCGCCATCGAGCGCGCCGCGCCGCGGACGCTCGACCCGCTGCTGCGGTCGGCCTGGGATGAAGCAGCCACCGATCCCGCCCGCCGCCGCGTGGTCATCGACCAGGTGGCCTCGCTGACCGACACCTCCGCCATCGCCTGGCATCACCGGCTCTGTGCCTTATTGAAGAGTTCGCGTTATTCAGATCTACATCGGGGTTCTCGCCAATCTGACCTGCACCGTGTCCCCCGCAATGCTCGCGTTATCCAGGCTCCCGCTCTGCTTCTCGCCGGAGCCTCGCACCGGCCGCTCGTACGGGCCAAAAAAGAGCCTGTACTCGCTAAGCCGGTCCTGGATAACGCTCCCGGGCCGCTCGCACGCGCTCAAGGGCCCGTGCTCGCTAAGCCGGTCCTGGATAACGCTCCCGGGCCGCTCGCACGGGCTCAAGGGCCCGTGCTCGCTAAGCCGGTCCTGGATAACGCTTCCGGGCCGCTCGCACGGGCTCAAGGGCCCGTGCTCGCTAGCCGGTTCTGAATAACGCTCTGGGCGGGCCCGGCGCGTCGTAACCTAGGGTGGGCATGGGGAAGAATTGAGTGCATGCCTACCTTTGTGATCGCCGGCGCCAGCCTGGCCGGGGGCAAGGCCGCTGAGACGCTGCGTGACGAAGGCTTCGACGGCGAGATCGTGCTGCTGGGCGCCGAGACCGAGCGTCCCTATGAGCGGCCGCCGCTGTCCAAGGGATACCTGCTGGGTAACGACGAGCTCGATTCGGTGTACATGCACCCCCAGGGCTGGTACGCCGGGCACGGCGTGGACCTGCGGATGGGCGTCACGGTTACCGCCATCGACCGCGCCGCGAGCACCGTCGCCACGCCCGGCCCGGAAGGATCAGGGACGCTGCGGTACGACAAGCTGCTGCTGGCCACCGGCGCCTCGCCACGGCGGCTCGAGTTTCCCGGCTCCGACCGGGCCGAGGTGCTCTACCTGAGGACGGTGGCCGACTCCAACCGGCTGCGCGCCGCCTTCCGGCCCGGGACGCGGGTCGTGGTGGCGGGCGCCGGCTGGATCGGCCTGGAGACCACCGCGGCGGCTCGCTCAAAAGACTGCCAGGTGACGGTGCTGGAGCCCCAGCCGGGCGCGCTGCACGACCAGCTCGGCCCCGAGCTCGGCGCCGTGTTCGCCGACCTGCACCGCGCCCACGGCGTGGAGTTCCGCTTCGGCGAGCGGGCGGTGGAGTTCCGCCCCGGCATGGTCATCACCTCCAGCGGCGCCCACGTCCCGGCCGACGTGCTCGTGGCCGGCATCGGCGCAGCCCCGAACGATGCGCTGGCCGCCCACGCCGGCCTCGAGGTCTCCAACGGCGTGCTGACCGACGCGGCCCTGCGCACCTCCGACGAGAACATCTTCGCGGCCGGCGACGTCGCGAACTCCTTCCACCCGCTGCTGGGCCGCCGGGTCCGCGTCGAGCACTGGGCCAACGCGCTGAACGGCGGCCCAGCCGCCGCCAGGTCCATGCTCGGCATGGGGGTCGAGTACGACCCGGTGCCCTACTTCTACAGCGACCAGTACGACCTCGGCATGGAGTGCGCAGGCCTGCCCTCGCCGGGCCGCTACGACCAGATCGTCTACCGCGGCGACCAGGCCGCGATGGAGTTCATCGCCTTCTGGCTTTCCCGCGGCACCGTGGTAGCCGGCATGAACGTCAACGTCTGGGACGTCAACGACGACATCCAGTCCCTCATCCGCTCCGCCCGCCAAGTGGACCCATCCCGCCTCGCCAACCCCGACATCCCCCTCCCCGAAATCTGATCATCCGAGCCACCCCTGCCTTCCACCCGACCCCGACATCCTCCTCCCCGAAATCTGATCGCCCGAGCCACCCCTGCCTTCCACCCAACCCGACACGCGCGCCCACTCCACCCGCACCGCCCACACCACCCGCCATCGCCCACTGACCCGCACCGCCCGCCCCGCCCGCACCGCCAGCATCGCCCGCCACGCCCGCACCGCACCGCCAGCATCGCCCGCACCGCCAGCATCGTCCGCACCGCCCCGCCCGCACCTGGCCGCGCACCCACCGCCCGCCTCGTGCCCACGCTCATCGCCCGCACCGGCTCGTGCGCCAATGGCACTCTGGCCACTTTCGCACTACCAGCCCTATCCGCCTCCCTGGTGACAATTTCCGGGGAGGATTCGGGCTTGTGGGAGGATCCGGGGGACAGGAGTGCCCCAAAAACTCCCAGGAACCCGGA
>JASHYW010000727.1 GCA_030042885.1 Streptosporangiaceae bacterium
CGAACTGGTGGCGCTGGCGGGCGTAGGCCAGCGCGTGCTCGTAGGCGCCGCGGGCGCAGCCGGTGGCCATCCAGGCCACGCCGGCCCGGGTCTGCCGGAGCACCGCCGCGGTGTCCCGGAAGGTGTTCGCCCGCTGCAGCCGGTTCTCCTCGGGGACCCGGACCCCGTCCAGGGTGATGTGCGCGTTCTGGACCACCCGCAGCGCGATCTTGTCACGCATCTTCGAGGTTTCGAATCCCGGCGTACCCTTCTCCACCACGAAGCCCTTGACCTGGCCGTCCTCGGCTGACCGGGCCCAGATCACCACGTAGTCGGCGAACGTGGCGTTTCCGATCCACTTCTTCTGCCCGTCAAGGACCCAGTCCGCGCCGTCCCGCCGGGCCGTGGTCGTCAGCCCGCCCGCGGCCCCCGACCCGACCTCGGGCTCGGTCAGCCCGAACGCCCCGATCTTCTCCATCCGGGCCATCTGCGGGAGCCACCGCTGTTTCTGCTCCTCGGACCCGCACAGGTAGATGGACCCCATGGCTAGGCCGCTGTGTACGCCGAAGAACGTGGCGATCGACGAATCCACCCGCGCCAGCTCCATCGCGATCATGCCGTCCAGCAGGCAGTTGACGCCGGGGCAGCCGTACCCCGAGTACGCCATCCCGGCGATGCCGAGCGCGCGGAAGCCTGCCACCAGGTCGTGCGGGAATTCCTCCCTGGTCCAGTAGTGGTTGATGACGGGCTGGACGGACTTCTCCATGAACTCCCTGACCCGCAGCAGCAGCTGGCGGTCTCCGGGCCGGAGCGATAGCTCGAGCAGGTAGAAGTCGGCGTCGGCGACGGCGGTCCGGCCGGAGCTTGTCATGGCAGTTCTCCTGTGTCTCCTCGGGTTACGGGGCGGCCAGGAAGCCGTCCACCACTGGTGCCAGCTCGGCCGCCTCGGTGGCCAGGCCGAGGTGGCCACCGCGGTAGACGTGCAGCCGCGATGCCGGGATGAGCAGCTTCATCAGCCTGGCGTTGGCCAGCGGGATGATCGGGTCGTCGTCGCTGGCGATGATGAGCGTCGGCTGGCGCAGCAGCGGAACCTGGACCGCCGGGGCGGTCTGCCTCAGGCCCCGCCGGGCGGGCCGCACCGCGACGCGCAGCTGGGTGCCATCGACGGCGATGCTGCGGACCTCAGTGGTCGTGAACATAGGTTCCTGGCGCGGCGCACTGCACCGGGTAGGCCTTGCGGCCGAGCGTTCGCGAGCTCTTCTTGCGCTCGCCGCCGCGCTCGGCCAGCCAGGACGAGTAGTCCGGCCACCAGCTCCCCTTCACCGTGGTCGCGGCGGCCAGGAATTCGCGGGGATCGGCCGGATTGGACGGCGCGGTCTGGAAGGCGGCCTTGGGGCTGGCCGGCGGGTTGACCATGGAGGCGATGTGCCCGCTGGTGGACAGTATGAACTTGACCGGGCCGCCGAGCAGGTGCGTCGTCCGGTAGCACGATTGCCACGGGCACAGGTGATCGGAGACGCCCGCGATGACGTAGGCGTCCACGTCGACCTTGGACAGGTCGACGGGCGAGCCGAGCATGGTCGCCACGTCGGGTTTCGTCAGCGCGTTGGCCAGGGCCAGCTTGATGAAGTCGCGATGCAGCGCGGCGGGCAGCCGGGTGGTGTCGGCGTTCCAGTACAAGATGTCGAAGGCCGGCGGCGGGCGCCCCTGCAGGTAGTTGTTGACCCAGTAGTTCCAGATCAGGTCGTCAGGTCGCAGCCAGGCGAAGACCTCGGCCAGGGCCCGGCCGTCCAGGTAGCCGCGGGCGCTTGACACCGCCATCGCCGCGGCGGCCGTCTTCTCGTCGATGATCGCCCCGGCGGTGCCCGCCTGCGCCTGGTCCAGCACGGCCACCCCGAGGCACAGACTGGCCAGCGCCTCGAGCTGCCCGGTCACGCTCAGCTGCGCCGCCACCATGGCGGTCATGATGCCGCCGGAGCACAGCGCGCAGAGGCTCGCCTTGTCCGCGCCGGCGATGGCCCGCACCGCGGCCAGCGCCTCCACCAGGGCGCCGCCGTAGGTGTCCAGGTCCCAGTCGCGATGCCGGGCGTCGGGATTGCGCCACGACATGACGAACACCTGATGGCCCTGCGCGACCAGGTACTCGACCATGCTGCGCCCGGGGGCCAGGTCGACGATGTAGTACTTGTTGATCATCGGCGGCACGATCAGCAGCGGGTACCGGTACACGGTCTCGGTGACGGGCTGGTACTGGATGAGCTCGAACACCTCGCTGGAGTGCACCACGCCGCCCGGAGTGACGGCCAGGTCCTTGCCCACCTCGAAGGAGCCAGGGGGCACCATCGTGGGCACCCGGGGCGGGGTGGCCAGGTCCGACGCCAGGGCCCGCAGGCCGCGGACGGCGTTCTCGCCCCCGGTGTCGATGGTGGCCTTCCAGGCGACCGGGCTGAGCAGCGGATTGTTGCTCGGCGCGGCCGCCGCGATCAGGTTGGTGAGCAGGAACTTCAGCCGCGTGTCGTCACGCCAGGACAGGCTGGCCCCGGCGACCAGATCCTCGGCGGACCTGGACGCCGCCAGGTAGGCCTGGACGCTGCGCCGCAGCAAGGGATTGTCCTTCCAGGCCGGATCGGAAAAGCGGCGGTCTCGCGGGCTCGCCGCTATCTCGGACCGGCCGGCCGCGATCAGGCCGAGTTCGGTGCCGAGCTGGACCGCCTGGCGGGCGACGAACCCCGGGCGGCGAGCCAGCCCGGCGGCCAGCCGCAGCAGCGAGCTGTCCGGCCGCACGCGGCGCACCATGCCGAGCGCCGCGTCGGTCAGCAGCAGATCGAGCCCGCCCGCCGCGTCCACTGCGTCCTCGGCCCAGGCGCCGCCGCGTCCAGATGGCTCGCTCAATGTTCATCCTCCGGCGGGTGTACCTCGCGGCGCAGGATCTTCCCGGTCGGCCCCTTGGGCAGCGTGTCCACCAGCCACACGTGCCGCGGATACTTGTACGCCGCCACCCTGTCCCTGGCGAACGCGCGCAGTTCCTCCGGCGTCGCGGTCGCACCCGGCTTGAGCGCCACCGCGGCGCCGACCTCCTCGCCGAGCGAGGGGTGCGGGATGCCGATCACGGCCACCTCGGCCACCGCCGGGTGCTCGTGCAGCACCTCCTCGATCTCCCGCGGGTACACGTTGTAGCCGCCCCGGATGATCAGGTCCTTCTTGCGGTCGACGATGTAGTAATAGCCGTCGGAGTCCACCCTGGCCATGTCGCCGGTGCGGAGCCAGCCCCGACCCGCCCCCCCATCCCCCGTCATGGCCTCCGCGGTGGCCTCGGGCTTGTTCCAGTAGCCCTTCATCACGTTGTGGCCGCGGATAGCGATCTCGCCGATCTCGCCGTCGGGCACGGTATGGCCCTCGTCGTCGATGAGCCGCATCTCCACGCCCTGGATCGGGGTGCCGATCGAGCCCGGCTTGCGGACCTGGTCCGGATGGTTGAACGACGCGACCGGGGAGGTCTCCGACAGCCCGTAGCCCTCCAGGATCATGCAGCCGAACTTCTCCTCGAAGCCGCGCAGGATCTCCACCGGCAGTGAGGCCCCGCCCGAGACGCAGACCCGCAGCGTCGCGGCCTTGGCCGGATCCGCGTCCGGGAGGTGCAGCATGGCGGCGTACATGGTCGGCACGCCCTCGAAGATCGTCACCTTGTCGCGCTGGATGATGTCCAGCGCCCTGGCCGGGTCAAACCTGGGCAGCAGCGTCAGCGTGCCCGCCACTGCCACCGCGGCGTTCAGCCCGCAGGTCAGGCCGAAGACATGGAACAGCGGCAGACAGCCCATGATCACGTCGTCCGGGGTGCCCCTGATCAGCGTCCGTGCGGTGATCGTGGCGTTGGCGACCAGCCCGGCATGGGTGAGCTCGGCGCCCTTGGGCCTCCCGGTGGTCCCCGAGGTGTACAGGATCACCGCGTCGTCGGCGTCGCCCCGGCCGGACACCACCGGCGCGGCGGCGAGCCCGCCCAGCAGGCCGTCCAGGTCCGGCGTCTCCGCCGCGATCATCTCTGCCCCCACGTCGGCGGCGCCCTTGGCCGCCTCCCCGGCCGCCGCATGCCACGCGACCACCGCCTTGGCCCCCGAATCACCCAGGTAGTACGCGACCTCGCGCTCCTTGAGCAGCGGGTTCATCGGCACCACCACGGCGCCGGCGGCCAGCGCGCCGTAGAACGCGATCGGGAACGCCGGGACGTTCGGCAGCATGAGTCCTACCCGGTCGCCGGGCTCGACGCCGAGCGAGGCGAGCAGCGTGCTCATCCGCCCGGCGGCCTCGCGGAACTGGGCGTAGGTCAGCACGAGGTCATCCATGCGGAGGGCCGGGTGGTCCGGGTGGCCGGCCGCCGCCTCCTCGAGCAGGGAACTGAGATTCGTCATGACACCTCCAGTCGGCGCCCGGCCGGGAAACCCGGACCGGGACGGGCCCATGCCGCAAGCATGCCGCCTCAGCGCGGCGGTGGCTAGCCCCGGCCGATGTACGGCATCTTGGTGGCCGTGATCGTGAGGAACTGGACGTTCGCGTCAAGCGGCAGCGAGGCCATGTACAGCACCGCGTCGGCGACATGCCGGGCATCGAAGACGG